>CAXTPM010000535.1:0-4107 GCA_964245865.1 uncultured Fimbriiglobus sp.
CCGCTGCGCGGCGAGCCCGACGCCCGCCACCGCCACCTCCGGCTCCGCGTCGCCCACGACGGCTTTCTCGCGTTCTTCGCCCCGTTCGCCACCGGCGTCGCCGCCGGTGGCGGGTTCACCTACGACTTCGGGAGCCTGCGGTCGCACGACCCGGATGCGGACGCGGCGAAGGCCAAGACCGAGGAAATCCGCGGGCTCCGCAAGGACGGGAGTCTGTGCGCCGCCTACCTGCCGGCGTGGCTGTTCGGCCCCACCGCCCTGCCCCCCGGCCCCCTCCGCGTCCTCAAGGCCGCGACGCGCGAGCTCACCCACGTGCGGAGCGGCAGGTCGGATCGGCCCGACCGGGCCGAGGTCGTGCGCGGCCCCGAGGTCCCGCTCTTAAGCGGCGGCGGGACCTACGTGGGGTTCAACGGCAACGCGAGCCGCAGGCGGCCCCAGTCCCACGGCCGGGGGTACTCGCTCGGGACGTGGATGGAGCGGGCCGGCTACCCCCGCGACCCGGCCTCCCCGGCCTTCCGGGCGGCGGCGGTCGAGTTCCTCGCCGACCTGAAGTCGCTGGAACTCGAACTCGGCCTGGTGGCCGCCGTCCGGGCTCCGGGCCGCGAGGGCTGGCTCTCGACCGACGAGGCGATCGACGAGGCGGGCGTCGCCCGTCCGCACCGCCTGGCGCGAAAGTGCCTGGTGCGCGTCTACGGGCCCGCCGACTACCCCGACCGCTGGAGGGCGTTCTTCGCGTCGAAGCTCGGCCTGGGGTCGATCCCGCGCGGCGGGCCCGGCGAGGCCGCCCCGGCCCCGGCGGGCGACTCGGTCGTGACCGGAGAGCAACTGGCCCGGTGGATGAGGTCGGTCGGCGTGACCGACGCCGACCTCGCCGGCCGGCTCGGGGTGTCGCGCACCCTAGTGTGCAAGTACCGCGCGGGGTCGCGGCCGATGTCGCCCGCCTTCCGGGCGAAGCTGGCGGCCGTCGTGGACGATTAGGAACGGGGAGCGCCGGCTGAGTGTGACAGGAACCGACCCATAAATACCCCCAGGTGTGACAAAAACTGCCCCGAAAGTACCCCAGGTGTGACATGAACCGCCCCGAAATCATTTTCGCGGTGCGTCGGAAAAGCCTTGTTCGTAAGCGAATCCGGCCGGGCGCGGTCCCCTACGAAGTTCCAACGAAGTAACACCGCCGGGGGTCGGCTCCTGGCGTCGCCTCCCCGGCTGGTTGAAGAAGCAACACAGGGTGGGGATAGGCGTCTGGACTCGACGCGCGCCGCTCCAACAAAGTCACACAGAGTCAACGCGGCGACCAATTCTCTATCTCGCCTGCGACCCGAGCGCAACCCAGGCGGCAGCCGGCGCGTAATGAGGTCGGAACCCGACCCGACCTTCACGGCCGGCGCCACGGACCCTCAGGTGTTCGATCTCGTCTCCGAGCGGGGCGCGGGTAAGAACAGGCCAATGGCGGCCGACCGAGTCGCGCAAGTCAGGATGAGGCGCAAGACCTACCCGATCAACGCGAACGAGGCGGCGCCCACCGACCTCAGGATGACCCCGCCGGCCGGCCCCGTCCTCTTGAACCGGTGATGCGGCCCTTACCACGAGGCGTTTGACGGCGGGATGCACCGCTGCCGTTCCGCGCACCAGCCGACCCTGGGGGGCAGGCCCGCGCCGCGCGAACCCGCTTCCAAGACATCCGCCCACTCGATGACTGCGGACTAAAAGTGGTTTTTGGGTCTACCGACACCGGAGCGGGAGTTGAGCCGAGCCGTTCTATGCCCAGCTTCCCCCCGGCCGCCCCGAGTTCCCGCCTCACCACCGGCCCCGCCGCCTGCGCCGCCACCCCTGGCTGCGCTCGCTATTGGCCGAGCACCGCCTCGCGGCGTCCGACCTCATCCGGCCGTGCTTCGTCCAGGAGGGCGGCGGCGAGACGCCCATCGACGCGCTACCGGGTGTGAGTTACCAGTGCCGTTACAGCGACGCGAGGGGCGTGCTCAGGGGTAGCGAGTTCGCCGTCATCTTCGCCGGGACGAAGCACTGGCAAGTGGCCGTGCGCGGCTCCGGCCCCGGCCTCCGGCGGGCGTACGATTTGGTCACGCTGCACCGCCTGCCGTTCCTGCGCGGGGCCACCGACAACGAGGCGAAGTTCGCCGCGAAGGGCGCGACGGTGTTCACCTCGATCGAGGCGGGGGGCGTGACGGCGAAGGGCGAGGAATAGGCCCATGGCCCGCGGTTCGCGCCCTGGGCCGTTATTCAGGCACCGTTCCTGCCCGCCCTACACGCCGGCTCGGCAGCGGATCGGGCCACCGACACCCATACCGTCGGGACGTGCCATCAGGGGTACCGTCATGGCCAAACGAGCCACGTGGAAAGAGCACGAGAGGCACGGCGAGCTGACGAAGCAGAGCGACCTGCCGGACGGCGTGTACGCCTTCCCCGCCCAGCGCAAGGAGCCGCTGACCGACGCCAGCCACGTCCGCAGCGCGATCGCCCGGTTCGACCAGGTGAGGGGCGTCACCGACGAGGAGCGGGAGCAGGCGTTCGCCGACATCGGGAAGGCGGCCGAGCACTACGGCGTCGAGCTGACAGCAACATCGTGGCGGGAACTGGGCAAGCCCCACGGCAAGAAGTGACCCACGCCCGTCAGCCGCCGGCCAGTCGGCCGAGCAGGCCGAGCGCGTTCGCGGTCGCCGCCCCGGCCGCCGCGTTGTCGAAGACGCACCACACGGGCGCCGACCGGGCCGCTGCCGCCAGCTTCGCCGCGAGGGCGTCCAAGTATTCGGCGGGGTAGTCCGAGTAGTAGATCTTCGGCGACCCGTGCAGCCGGTAGTAGACCAGGCCGCCCCACCCGCCCGGTACCCCGGCCGCGTCCGCCACGGCCGGGTCGGCGGCGACCCGCGCCAGACGGGATGTCACCATGAGCCGCTCGGCCGCGGCCTCGAACCAGCTCGGGTGCCGGGGCTCGATCACCACGGCCCCGCCGAACCGCTCCCGCAGGGCGGCGAAGAACGGCTCCGCCACGTCGGCGTCGGACGCGAGGCTCGGCGGGAGTTGCACGAGCAGCGGCCCGAGCTTATCGCCGAGCGCGGTCGCCTCCGGGAGGAAGCGTTCGAGTACGTCCTGGGTATCGACGAGGCGTCGCGTGTGGGTCGCCTCCTTCGGCACCTTGACGGCGAACCGGAAGTCGCCCGGCACCGACGCGGCCCACCTCGCGTAGGTGCCGGGCTTGTGCGGCTTGTGGAAGGACGAGTTGATCTCCACAGCGGGGAGCCGGCCGGCGTACCGGGCCAGGTGCGTTCCCTCGGCCGGGAAGCGGGGGGCGTGCCCCTTCGGGATCGCCCACCCGGCGCAGCCGACGCGGACGGGGTGCTTCGGCTTACTTCCACTCACTCGCGGTCCCGGCCTTCCTCGATCGCCGTCGGCGGGACCGGGAAGGCGCCCGGACCTGGCCGCAGTCGAGGCAGTAGCGGAAGTGGACGGCGTCCCCGCCGCCGACCCCGAGGTCGCGGGGCACTTACCCGCGGGTGTGCCTGCCCGCCAGGTCGACGGTGCACATGTCGGAGCAGTGGCCGTACACCTGGGCGAGGCGGGCGCTGCGGCACCGCTGCAGGATTCGATCGCCTCAACCATTACGATTCCCGCGTTGCGCGAGCGGCGCGTTCGTCGCCACGGCGGCCGCGGCCGGTTACCATTGAACTATAACGCCGCACGCATCACGTCGCCGGCTGGGCGATGGACCAGATGTGGACCGGAATGTGCGCGCCGGGGCAGCGGTGTGGACCCGATCGTGCGCGCCGGGGCCGCGGTGTGGACCGGGAAGTGCGCGCGGCGTCCGGTCGAGGGGCCGGTTTTCCGAGTAATACGCCTGAAATCCGCCACCACCAAACCCCACCAAAGGGTAGGGATGGGGCGGGGGGTGGGTGCCGCGGCACCCCACCCCATCCCCGACCCGAAAGAGAAAGAAACCGAACGATCCGGCGTACAGGCACGACAGATTACCGCCAGCACGACCCAGGCTGGCACTGCGCCGGACCGGCGCGCCTGCGGCCCGACCCGAACGGAGTCTCGGCGCGCGGCGGGCGTCCGGCCCGACCAGACATTGGGGCGCAAATACGCAACGAT
>CAXTPM010000536.1:0-4098 GCA_964245865.1 uncultured Fimbriiglobus sp.
GGCCGGGCTGTCGTGGGCGTGGCGCCTGGTCACCCGCCACGTTCCCTTGAACTGGTCGGTGTCTGCCTCGGTGTTGGGGATCGGGGTAATAATCGTTGCCGCCGCGACCGTGCGGGCCGGGTACGCCGCCGATGGGGCGGATGCGGACTTCGACGAGTTGGTCTGCTCGCGCGGAGGCGCGCTGGCCAGTGCGCCCGACTTCCCCGCCGCGTACCGGCAGGCGCGCACCCAGGGTCGGCTGGTGCAGTGCGGCCTCGTGGGCGCGTGCGGCGTGGCACTCGTTGGGGCCGGAGGCGTCGGGCTGACGCGGCCGGCCGGGCGGAGTTTGCAGCGGGGGCCGGTCGCGGTCGCGCCGCCTACTTCTTCGCCGCCGGTTTCTTGATCTCGACCAGTTCCATCGTGCTCGTCGTGGCGTACTTCCCGCCGACGGTACTCAGCATCTTGAGCACCATCCCCGGCACCTCTTCGCTGGTCCAGGTCTCGGAGGTCACGTCGATGTCGCCGGTCTTTTGCCTGATCTTGGCGTAGCTCGCCTTGTACTCCTTGCCGGCAACGGTGACCGTCTTGGTCCCCTCCTCGACTAGCCCCTCGACTTTAGCCGGCTTGGCGTCGGGCTTGTACCCCGGCGGGGCATCGACGGTGCGGGTCAACTCCTGCTTCTGCGGCGGCGCCTTGAACTCGGCGCCGCCGGCTTTGCTGACGAGGACCACCTCGACCGTCGCCTTCTCGGCGGTGAGTTCCAGCAGCGTGGAAGTCATGGTCGATTCGGACTTCTGCCCGGCCGAGTCGGTCGTCATGCGGTGCGTGACCGAAGTGCCGGCGGGGAACTTCGCCCAGTTCTTGTACATCGGGGCGGCGAGTTTCTCGGCCGGCACTGGCGGGTCGGCGGCGGGCGCAGTTCCGGCGAGAACAGCCATCGCCAGCAGGGCGGCAAGTTTCACGGCGCGACTCCGGGCGCGGTGCCGCCGGGGACCGGGGCGGCGGGACTAGCAGCTTACGGCGACGGCGGTGGCCCGGCCAGTCCGGCGGCGGGCGTAGCCGAGCGCGCCCAAGGCCAGCGACCCAGCGAGCAGGCAGGTGGCCGGCTCGGGAACGGGGGTCAGCGAGAACACCAGTCCGCCGTTGGCGCCGAGCGTGCGGCCGTCGGTGGCGAGGAAGTTGAAGTCGGTGCGGCCGCTAGCGTTGCGGTAGTAGCCGGTGTTGCCGGGATTGACGTTGGTGCCGGCGGCGAGAGGTGTCGAGGTAGAGCCGCGCACTGTGGTGGTCAGGTTGTCGGTGTCGGCGTAGGTGAAGCTGCCGGGGTTGGCGGGGTCGGCCGTGCCGGCCTGCCAGTTGATCGTCACCCCGAGACTGGTACCGGACGGGAGCGCGAGAATGCCGCCGGGGAGTTGCGCCGAGCCGTTGATCGGTAGGGTGAACGTCGTCGCGGTGTTCGCGGTGGCGGAGAACGCCCCGCCGGTGAACGTGAGATTGGCCAGCGAGTTCGAGAACACGGGCGTGGTTCCGGTTGCGTTGGGGGTGAAGGTGCCCCAGAACTGAACCCGGACACGGATGTTATCGTAGTTGGCCGTCGTGGCGGAGGCCAGCGAGACCGCCATTGAGCTAATGTTAGTCGTCGCCTGGCCGTCGGGGCTGTTAAACGAGAACCCCTGACCCATATAGGTGCGGGTCGCGGTCGGGATCGCGAGTGCGGCACCGGTAATACCGTCGTAGACCGGCGACTGGGCGTTCACGCCGGCGGCGGATATCGCAAGCATCGCGAGTGCGAAAATTAGGCGGACTAGTCGCATGGGGTAATCCACGGTGGTAATGACGGCGGGAGTGAGGAGAGATAGTCCAGTAGTACATATCCCGCGCGGGGCGGCAAGAAGATTCCACTCGTAAACCTAAAGTCACTCAAACTCACTTTCGTACAAGTCGTTCATTTCACATCCGTCGCCGCCTGGCATTCCCCTTCCCCATCCGGCCGGATCCCCTACAATCACTGCTGGTACTGGTGTCGGGGCTTCAAGTGAGTTCGCGCCCGCTTCGCACGAAGTCGCGCGGCTCCCCCTTGCGTTACACCGTCCCGCGCGGCCCCAACCGGGTCGCCGTCCGCGGCCCCATTCTCCCGATTAGAGGGGAGTGGGCGCTAGTCTGGGGTCGAAATGGCCAAGAAGAACAAGACGAGCAAAAGCCTGAAAAAGCGGCTGAAGGTGACGGGGACGGGGCTGATTATGTACGCCACGTCCGGCAAGCGGCACTTGAACGCGCACTTCACCCCCAAGCGCCGGCGGCAGTTGCGCCGCGCGGGGATGCTGCCCTCGGCACTCGTGAAGAAGTACCTCATCGCCATGGGCGAATACTAACCCGCGTTCATTCGACCGAAGCCGATACTCCGCCCCCTCATTCACCCCGCTTAGGATATTTCCGATATGGTCCGCGCCGGTAGTCCGAAGACCCTCGCCGCCCGCCGCCGGCGGACGCGCAAGCTCACCAAGGGGTTCCGCCTGAGTCGGCACAACCTGTACCGCCAGGCGATCGTCACCCTCATCCGCGCCCGCGCGTTCGCGTTCCGCGACCGCAAGGCCAAGAAGCGCCAGTTCCGCCGGCTGTGGATCATCCGCATCAACGCCGCGTGCCGGATGCGCGGCATGCGCTACAGCGAACTGATTAGCGGGCTGCAGCGCGCGCTGTGCATGCTCGACCGCAAGAGCCTCAGCGAGATCGCCATCCACGACCCGGCGACGTTCGACCAGTTGGTCGAGGTCGCGCGGGCGAACCTGCACCCCGACATGGCCACCGCGCACAGCAACGGCGCGAAGCGGGCCGCCGTTTAAGATTCGGAGACCGCCAAGGCGCCAAGATCGCCAAGGAAGACGCCAAGAATACAAAATCAATGTATTCTTGGCGTCTTCCTTGGCGATCTTAGCGCCTTGGCGGTCTCTTGGTGCATTGAGGTATTCCCATGACGACCGACGCCCTCACCGCGCTCAAAGCGCAAGCCCTCGCCGAGCTGGCCCCCCTCGCCGCCGAGGCGGAGGTTCGGGCGTGGACCACGCGCTACTTCGGCGACTCGGGGCTAGTCAAGACCGCGATGAAGTGCATCGGGCAGGTACCCAAGGACCAGCGCGCCGCCTTCGGGCAGGAGGCGAACCGCGTCAAGGTAGCGCTCGAAGCCGCGCGCGACGCCGCGCTGGCGAAAGCGGAGGAGGCCGCACTTCTGGCGAGCCTCGGCGAGCCGCCGCTCGACGTGACGCTCCCCGGCCGGGCGGTCGCGCGCGGGCACCTGCACCCGGCCACCCTGATCGTGCGCGAGATTAGTCGCATCTTCCGGGACATGGGTTTCGATGTTTTGCACGCGCGCGAAGTCGAAACTGACGAGATGAACTTCGAGCTACTCAATATGCCGCCGCACCACCCGGCGCGCGACATGCAAGATACATTCTTCACCACCACGCCGGGTGTGTTGCTGCGCACGCATACATCGCCTGGGCAGATCCACGCGATGCGCGGCGCCAATGGGAAGCCGCTGCGCGTGATCTTGCCGGGCATGTGTTACCGCAACGAGGCCATCTCCACGCGCTCGGAAATCCAGTTCCTGCAGGTCGAGGGGCTGGTGGTCGGCGAGGGCGTGACGATGGCCGACCTCAAGGGGACGCTGACCGCGTTCGCCCGGCGGATGTTCGGCCCGGAGCGGCAGATTCGCATCAGGAGTAGTTACTTCCCGTTCACCGAGCCGAGTATCGAAATCGACATCGACTGGCCGGCCGACGACCCCAACCGCGACCGCCTCACCAAGGGCACCGGCTGGCTGGAAATCCTGGGCGCCGGCATGGTCCACCCGCGCGTGCTGGAGGCCGGCGGCTACGACCCGGCGCGCGTCACCGGCTTCGCCTTCGGCATGGGGCCGCAGCGCATGCTCATGCTCAAGCGCGGCATCGACGACATTCGGCTCTTTTGGCAGAACGACCTGCGGTTCCTGCGGCAGTTCTGAGCGCGGGGCGTCAACGAAGGCGGTGGGCGCTTGGCCCCGTCGGGGAGACCTCACCCCCCGGCCCCCTCTCCCAAAAGGAGAGGGGGAGAACCGTACTGGGCGAGTTTCGGGCGCGGCGAGTC
>CAXTPM010000537.1:0-4094 GCA_964245865.1 uncultured Fimbriiglobus sp.
GCCTTGCGCGGCGGCGAGGCGACGGATGTCATCTTCAACGGCAGCGCCGCGCGCAAGAGCCTGGGGCTGGCCGAAGTCAGCATGACCTTCGACAACGCCGCGCGCACTCTCGACACCGACCTCACCGAAGTACGCGTGACGCGCCGGGTCTACCGCGACGGCACCGGGGAGTACGCCGTCAACGGTCGCGAGGCGCGCCTGAAGGATGTCCGCGCCCTGTTCGCCGGGTCGGGCGCGGGGCACGGGGCGTACAGCGTCATCGAGCAGGGCCGCGTCGATGCCCTGCTGACCGCGAGTACGAGGGACCGCCGCGCGATCCTGGACGAGGCCGCGGGCGTCGGCCGGTTCAAGCTGCGCAAGGCCGAGACGCTCAAGAAACTGGGCGAACTCGAACGCGACCTGGCCCGGCTGCGCGACCTCGCGGGCGAACTCGACGGCCAGGTGAGGGCCGCGCGCCTCCAGGCCGCGCGGGCCGACCGGCACCGGGTGGTGTCCGCCGAGCTGCGAGCGATCCGCCGGGCGCAGCTCGCCGCCGAGGGGCGCGAACTCGCCGGGGCCGAGGGCGAGGCCCGCCGCGCGGCCGACTCGCTGCGCGCCGAAGTCGCCGCGCTCGCCGAGTCCGCCGCGTCCGACGAGTCACGCCTGGCCGAACTCGACCGCACCGCGGCCGACGCGGAGGGCGGGCGCCGGGCCGCGCGCGACCTCGAAAGCCGCCACCGCGAGGCGATGGCCCTGGCGCAAGTCCGACTGCGCGCGGAGTGCGAGCGGCTGGCCCGCGCCGAGGCGGAGGCGACCGAGGCGGGGGCGGTGCGGCTGCGGGCGGCACTCAGGCGCCGCGCACTCGCCGCCGAGGCCGGGCGCGCCGCCGAGAAGCTGGCGTTCCTGAGCGCGCGCTTCTCGGCCGAATCCGAGCGCTCTGCCGGGGCCGCAGCGACCGCCGAAGCCGCAGCGACCGCCGACGGCGAGGCCCGGCGCGCTCTGGAAGCCGCCCGCGCCGCCCAGGTCGCCGCCGACGCCCGCGCCGCCAAGCTGGCCACCGGGGCAGAGTCGCGCCGGGCCGACGCGGATCGGCTCGCGCACGAGATCGCCGCCAAAACGGGGGACATCGAGCAGGCGCGGCGCGACCGCCAGTCGCTGACGCAATTGTTGGACGAGTTGGCCCGCGCCGACGCGGACCTCAGTTCGCATGCCGAGGCCGCACGGGTCGCCCTCGCCGGCGCGGCCGCGCGCCGCGCGGAGTTCGCCGCGCGGGCCGACGCGCTCCGGCCGGGGTTGGAGCGCCGGCGCGAGGAGCGCGGCGCCCTCGCCGGGCGGCTCGACGCGCTAGCGGCGCTCGACCGCGGCGGCGAGGGGGCCGGCGCCCGCGCGCTGCTGGCGCGCCTGGGGCCGGACCCCGAGTCCGCCGGCGCCGTCGTCGGGCTGGTGGCAGACCTCATCCGCGCGCCGCTGGAAATCGCGCCCCTGGTGGACCTCGCGCTGGGCGGCGCGGGCGGGTGCCTGCTGGTGCGCGACGCCGCCCTCCTGCCGGGCCTGTTGCGCGGCCTCGGCGACCTCCCCGGCCGCGTGGGGTTCGTCGCGCTCTCCCCGCAGCCGCCGCCGACCTGGGCCGGCGCCCCCGCCGGGGCGGTCTGCCTCGCGGACCTGGTGACCTCGCCGGTGCCGGGCCTCGCGGCGCAACTGCTGGGGTCGGCGTACCTGGTCGAGTCGCCGCCCGAGCGCTGCGTGCCGGGCGTTACGCTGGTGACGCGCGCCGGGGAAGTCTGGGACGCGCGCGGCCGCGTCGCCGCCGGCCCCCCGCCGCGCCCCGACGCCGGCGGCGCGCCGGTGGCGCGCCGGAGCGAACTCGCCGCCCTCGCGCTCCGACTGGAGGCGAGCGCGGCGCACCTGGCCGAGTTGGAGCGCGAGCAGGCGGAGCTGCGCGGCCGGGCGACCGGCGCCGACGGGGAGGCCCGCGCCGCCGAGGCCGACCTGGCCCGGATCGCCGCGGAAGCGGGCGAGCTGCGCGGGCGCCTCGGCGGGGAGCGCCGGGCGGCGCGGCAACTGGGCGACTCGGTCGCGCGGCTCGAGTCCGAACTCGCCGGCCTCGCGGCACAACTGGGTGAGGCCGACGCGGGGGCGGGCCGGGCGCTCGCCGAGGCGGAAGTCGCCGGGTCCGACGCCCGCGCCGCCGCCGAGCGCGTTGCCGAAGCGCTCGCCGAGGCGGAGAGTGCCGGGCGCGCCAGGGACGCGGCGGCGCAGCGCGCGGCGGCGGCGGCACTCACCCTCGCTCGCGTCGAGGAGCAGCGCGCCACCGAAGCCGCCGCCCTCGCCCAAGCCGAGGAGTACCTCGCCGACGCGGCCGCGCAGTTCGACCAGTCGTTGCAGCGGCTGCGCGCCCGGCAACTGCTGGCGCGCGAGGCCCAGCTCGGCGCGCTGCGCTGCGGCGCCGCGCTCGCCGCGGCCGCGCGGCTGCGGGACGAGTCGGCCGCGGCGCGCCGTCACGCCGACTCGGCCGGGGGGGCCGACCCCGCCGGGCGCGACGAGCTGCGCGCGAGCCTCCGCGCCGGCCTCGCCGCACTCCACCGGAAGCGCGAGCGGCTGCACCAAGTCGAACTAGAACTGCGCGACCTCGCCGGGCGCCGCGCCGCCCTGGCCGAGAAACTCGCCGAAGCCGGCGGGGGCGACGACGCGCCGCCCGAGTTGCCGCCGATGACCGCCGCCGAGGCGGAGGCGCGCGCCGACGAGTTGCGCGCCGCGCTCGCCAAACTCGGCGCGGTGAACCCCGGCGCGGCGGCGGAACTCGCGGCCCTGGAGGCGCGCGCCGACTCGGCCCGCGCCCAGCGCGCCGACCTCGCCCGCGGCCAGGCCCAACTGTTGGAGGTGGTCGCCGAGGCCGACCGCGAGAGCCGCGCGCGCTTCGAGGCCACCTTGGCGGAAGTGCGCGGGCACTTCCAGGAACTCTTTCGCCAACTCTTCGGCGGCGGGCGCGCCGACATCGTGCTCGAAGACGACGCCGACGTACTCGAAAGCGGCATCGAAGTCGTCGCCCACCCCCCCGGCAAGCAGGCCCAGCGCCTGAGTCTCTTGAGCGGCGGCGAGCGCGCGCTCGTGGCCGTCGCGCTCCTGCTCGCGGTGTTCCGCGCCCGCCCCAGCCCGTTCTGCCTGCTCGACGAGATCGACGCGGCGATGGACGAGGCGAACGCGACCCGCCTCGCCGACCGCCTCGCGGAGTTCGGCGAGCGCTCGCAGTTCGTGGTGATTACGCACAAGAAGCGGACGATGGCCCGCGCGCAGGTGTTGGTCGGGGTGACGATGCGGGAGTCGGGCGTCTCGGCGGTGGTGCCGGTGCGCTTCGAGGACTGGCCCGACGAGGCGCCGGTCGAAGCGGAGAAGCGGGCGGCGTGAGGGGGTTCTTGGTCTTCCGAGCGGGGGGTGTCAGCCACCCAAGGCAGGACGGCACCTTCGACTTGCCACAACCGCGTGACTCCCTCGGGGAGCTGCCCCCCGCTCGGAAGACCGCGCCGAGGCCGGGCCAACGGTCTTGCCCAATCGCGGCGCGGCCGGTGGCGGGGCGCGGTTCGACCTGGTACGCTGACGGCCATTCTCAAGTCGGGGGGCCGGGCGATGTCTCTGCGGCGGTTCGCGGTCGGCTTCCTCGCGGCCGAGGCCGTAGGCGTGGCGCTGTGGTGGTGCCTGCTGCTAGCGTGGCCGGAGTCGCGCGCCCCGTTCAAGGCGACCGGGGCGCCGGACTCGACGCTCCTGGCGTTCGGCGCGCCCGACGCGGTGCTGTTCGTTGGGGTCGCCGGCGCGAGTGCCTACGGGCTAGCGCGGCGGCGGGCGTGGCCGCTGTTGTGCTGCCACGCCGGAGCGGCGGCTTACGCGGCGCTCTACTGCCTGGGCCTCGCGCTCATCACCGGCGGCGACGGCCTGCTCGGGGCGGCGCTAATGGCCCCGTCGCTGGTCGTGCCCGGCTACCTGGCCGTGCGGCTGCGACCGAAGGATACGCCGTGCTCGGCTACCTGAAGGGGCGCGAGGCGCGCCCGGCGGGCCTGGGCCGCAACCTGCTCAAGACGCTCGGGCAACTGGTGGTGTTCTGGACGGCGTTCCTACTGGTG
>CAXTPM010000538.1:0-1807 GCA_964245865.1 uncultured Fimbriiglobus sp.
GCGCCCTGGCGAGATCGGGCGAGCTGTTCCGCGCCGGCGCGCAAGGGACGCGGGCATTGCTGCCGTTCTGGTTCTGGCTGGTGTTCCTCGCCGCGCTGTGTTTACTCTTCGACGTGGCGGTGCGGCGCATTAGTCTGGACGCCCGCGAGTTCGCCCAGGAGAGCGGCAAGCTGTGGCGGCGCCTGCGCGCCCGCCCCACCGAGGAGGAGAGCAGCGAGCACCTCGACCGCCTGCTGAGCCGCAAGCGCGGCGTCGGCGAGACGCTGGCCCAGGCCCGCGCCGCGAGGCGCTTCGACCTCGACAGCGCACCGACGAGCGCTGCCCCCGCGGGCGCCGACGGCTTCAGCGGCCCCACCGCCCCGCCGCCACGGCCACCCGCCCCGAAGCCCGCCGCCGAGGGCGAGGACGACGACCCGCTGGCGCGGCTGCGCAAGGCCAAGGAGCGCGCCAAGGAGCAGCACCGGCGGGAGCAGGGCTAGCAGAACGAAAGCCTGCCGCCCGCAGCGGCGCGGAATCTTCTCGGCCTTGTGACGGAAGATTCCGCGCCGCCGCGGGCGGCGGGGTTTCGGCCGGGCTTTGTCTTCAACGAGTCACGAACCACGCACCACGAACCACGAGCTTCCGATGCCCGACGCCGCCCCGTTCGACGCGACCACCATGCCCGAGCGCGCCGCGCAGTTCCGCGACCGCTTCACCCGCCTCGAGCAAGAGATCGGCAAGGTCATCGTCGGCCAGCCGGAAACGGTGCGCGGCGTGCTGACGTGCCTGTTCGTCGGCGGGCACGTGCTGCTCGAAGGCGTCCCCGGCCTCGGCAAGACGCTCCTAATTCGTACCCTGGCGAGCGCACTCGACTTACACTTCTCGCGCATCCAGTTCACGCCGGACCTGATGCCCTCGGACATCATCGGCACGAACATCATCAGCGAAAGCGCCGAGGGGCGGCGCGAGTTCCGCTTCCAAAAGGGGCCGATCTTCGCCCAGATCGCGCTGGCCGACGAGATCAACCGCGCCACGCCCAAGACGCAATCGGCGCTGCTCGAAGCGATGCAGGAGCACTCGGTAACGGTGGCCGGCACGCAGCACACCCTGACCGAGCCGTTCTTCGTGCTCGCCACGCAGAACCCCATCGAGCAGGAAGGGACGTACCCGCTGCCCGAAGCCCAACTCGACCGCTTTCTGTTCAAGCTGCTGGTGCCGTTCACGACGCGCGAGGAGCTGGCGGTAATCCTGGAGCGCACGACGCGCAACGAGAACCCGCAGGCGCACAAGGTGATGGACGCGGCCGAGATCACCACCTGGATGGCGCTGGTGCGCGAGGTGATCGTCGCCAAGCCGGTGCAGGACTACGCCATCCGCGTGCTGCTCGCCACGCACCCCGACTCGGAGTTCGCGGCGCCCGAGACCACGCGCTACCTCAAAGCCGGCGCGTCGCCCCGCGGGGCGCAAGCTCTGCTGCTCGCCGGCAAGGTGCGGGCGCTCTTGGCCGGGCGGTACAACGTCAGCTTCGAGGACTTGCGCGCAGTCGCCCTGCCCGCGCTGCGGCACCGGGTGATGCTGAACTTCGAGGCGCAGGCCGAGAACGTCAGCGCCGACACGGTGGTGGCGGGCGTGCTGAACCACGTGCCGGAGAAGCTCGACGGCGAGAAGGCGAAGCGGTAGGGCGACCCCGGCGCTCCCGTCCCCTCCGCCCCCCTGAAGGCTCCGCTTCTGAACCGCTCCGCTCCGGGGGCGTTTCCGGACCGACACGCAAGGAGACCTCCCCTTTGATCCGTCGCCCGCTCATCACCGCCGCGCTGCTGCTTGCAGC
>CAXTPM010000538.1:1817-4086 GCA_964245865.1 uncultured Fimbriiglobus sp.
CCGTCCCCTCCCCCTCAAGGGGGGAGGGCTAGGGTGGGGGGTGGCAGGCCAAGTAGCAGAGCCATCGGAGCGGGGCCGGGTTTCGTGGCGATGGCGAGCGTACCCCCCACCCTAGCCCTCCCCCTCAAGGGGGGAGGGGACAGGAACAAAGCCAAGGAGTCCCGCGATGGCGTTCGGCAACACTCCGGCGGGGCGGCGGGCGCGGCGGTGGCGCCCGGCGGCGCTGCTCGCGCTCCTACTGACGCTCTCGGCCCTCGGCGCGGGGGCGTGGCGGCATTTCTTCGGCCCGCTCTCGCCGGAGGAACTGGCGCTGGTGGGCGACTGGGTCGATCGGGACGACGCCCGGCCGGGAGTGCGCTACATCAAGGTCTACCGGCCCGACCGGACGGTCGTCACCTACTACCGGGACATAGCCGGGGCGCTCGTGGCCACGACCACCTCGGGGCCGTGGCGGTGGCGGCTGAGCGGCGGGCGCCTGGACACATGGCCCGACGGCACGGGCGACCGTGTGCGGGACGCGATTTATATCCTGCGCCACGGCCGGGACGGGGTATTGGAACTAACGCCCGACGGCCCCGACCGTTTCCGCTACACCCTCACCGGCGACCAAGGCGGCCCGCCGGCTACCGGCACGCTCACCCGCCTGAAGCCCGCGCCGGGGGACTCACCGTGACCGCCGCCCGCCGCCGCAAGCTCGCGCTCGCCGCGCTACTTGCACTCCTCGCCATCGCCGCGCTTCTGGTCGGCGCGTGGTGGCTCATCGCCCGGCCACTCACCGGTGCAGAGCAGGCGTTCGTCGGCACCTGGGAGATGCGGCCCGACGCGGTGCCCTTCAGCAACCGCCGGATCGTGTGGGAGTTCCGGCCGGATCGCACCTGCGTCTGCCGCCACTTCGACCGCGCCACCGGCGCGGAGTTCGGCGACGCCGGCGGCGCGGGGTGGCCGTGGCGGCTTTCCGGCGGGCGGCTGGTGATCGATTACCCCGAGTTGCCGCTGCCCCGCCGGCCGTGGGACGTGCTCGGCCCCCGGCACTTCGCCGAGGCGTTCGACCTGACCCCCGACGGTCCCGGCCGCTTCCGCTTCGCCGCGACGCAGAACGACCGGACGAACCCGACACCGATGATCGGCGCCTTGAGGCGCGACGAATCGGAGGCACCGCAATGACCGCCCGCCGCAAGCGACGCCTCGCTGCGCTGGTCGCCCTGGCTGCTGTGCTGACTGCCGTCTTGGCCGCGCTGGCGTGGCGCGAGTTCGGCCCGCTCTCGGCGGAGGAGCGGGCACTGGTCGGGGTCTGGGAGGTGCGAACCGACGGCGTCGCGCCGGGCACGCGGCGGGTTGTGTTCGAGTTGAGGCCGGATCGGACTTATACTTGCCGGCACTTCGACTCGGCGACGGGGGGCGCCCTTCCGGGCGGGTCGCCGCAGCCGGTGCCGTGGCGGCTGCGCGGGGCGGAACTCCGGCTCGACGTTCCGCACGTGCAGTCGGATCGCCGGCGCTGGGACGTGTTCGGCCCCCGGCACGCGGTGGAGGTGTGGGAACTCACGCCCGACGGGCCGGCCGGCTACCGCTATGCCCCGATGCTGGTGAACGCCCAGTCGTCCCAAAAATTGCGGGGCGGCACGCTGGCCCGCCGCACCCCGGCCGGCCCGGAGTGAGTGCGAGCGTTTCGCGCTCGCCGAGCTACCTCGCCCTGCTAGACTGCCGTCGGGTCGCTCAGGTCGGTCGAGGCCAAGAGCGCCCGCATGCTCGCCGCACCGGCCGTTGATCCGCTTGTCGACGCGGTCGAGACCGGGGCGACGGTCGCCGGCGGGCTAGTGGCGGTTGTCGAAACCGGCTGCCCGGTCGAGCCGGTGTAGGTGTTCGTCGCGGTAGGGGTCTGGGCCACGAGGTTCAGCCCCGGCGGCGTGGCCGAGTCGGGTACGAGGCTCACGTCCACGCCGCCGCGCTCCTCAGGATTGCCGGCGAAGTAGTTCTGCAAGACCGCGCCATTTCTGGCGTCGATCACGCTCACGCGCGGCCCGCCGCCTTGGCCGGCGCCGACGGTGATCTGGGAGTAGCCCAGCTTCGCCGAGTCGCCGAGGGCCAGGTTCAGCCCGCCGCGGAACGTCTCCTCGAAGATCATGGTCGAGTAAATTAGGTTCCCGGCCAGGTCGAAGACCTTCACCACCGGCCCGCCGCCGACGCCGGGGGTGACGACGATGTCGGGCACTCCGTCGCCGGTGACATCCGCGCTCGCGGCCCGCACCCCGCCGGTGAACGTGACCTCGTA
>CAXTPM010000539.1:0-4084 GCA_964245865.1 uncultured Fimbriiglobus sp.
ATTGGCGCGCGGGCGCTCTACATGATCCAGTACCGCAAGGACTTCCCCGGCGACATCTGGGACAAGCTCAAGCAGTTCTTTATGTTCTGGAACGGCGGCATCGTCGTCTACGGCAGCGTCATCGGGGGCTTGATCGGCTACGCCCTGTTCTACCGCAAAGTCCTGAGGCCGCTCAGAATCGACGGCTGGAAGCTCGCCGACGCCGTGGCGCCGCTGATTGCCCTAGGTCTGGCGGTCGGCCGCATCGGCTGCTACCTCAACGGCTGCTGCTGGGGCCAGCCGGTGTGCCCCGAGGCGCAGCCGGTGCCCCTCTTCGCGGAACTCGGCGAGTTCCCGCTGCTGCCGAGCTACGCGCGGGAACAGGTCTGCCGCGTCCCCACCGGCGACGACCGCCTGCCGCAAATCCGGGGGCACCAGACCTCGACCGGGTTCGCCATCGCCCCCCGCCCGCCGTTCGGCCTCGGCGACCCGCGCACGCTGATTACCGCGCTGGAACCCGGTTCGAGTGCCGCGAAGGCGGGCCTGCGCCCCGGCGACCGCGTGGTGGGCCTCGACGGCCAGCCCAACGCCATCCTGGTGGATGTCAGCGGCCCCGGCGACGTGCCCCGCCGGGCGCTGGAACTTTTGGCGAAGGGCGGCGCCGCCGAGCGCCCGATGCCGGCCGACTCCGGGGTGGGCCGCGCCGCGTTCGACTCGCCCGACGCCTACCAGGCCGCAACGCGCTCACTCGGCGAGCTGCGCGCCGACGGCCTCGGTACTACGGTGTCCGATGACCTCGCCGACCGGGTGCGCGAGGACCGCTTCCGCCGCAAGTCGCTCACGCTCGAGGTGGCCCGCGGCGACTCCACGACTAGTATCACCTATACCCCGCGCACGGTGAGCTTCTTCCCGACGCAGCTCTACGAGACCGTAAGCATGCTGCTGCTCATCGGCGTGCTCGTCACGCTGCAACCCCTGGCGCGGCACGACGGCCAACTGATGGTGGCGCTGATGCTGGGGTACGCCTGCCACCGCTTCCTGAACGAAGCCATCCGCATCGAGCCGACGTATGCGATGGGCCTGACGCTCTCGCAGTGGATCAGCGTCGGCATCTTCGCCGCCGGGCTGGGGCTAGAGGCGTACCTGCGGCGGACGCGGCCCACGCGACGGGCGGCGCCCCCCGTCCCGGCGGTGGTGTAGCCGAATCACTCCGCCGCCACGTGCGTGCCCTTCTCGGCCGCGGCGCGGCGCATGAGCAGCACCAGCGGCACCAGCGCGAGTGCTAGGATCGCGGCCGTCCAGAAGACATCGAAGTACGCCAGCGACGCCGCCTGCTGCTGCCGCAGGTTTCCGACGACTTGCATCGCCATCCGGTCGGAGAGGGCCGGGTCGCCGGTCTGGGTGCCGAAGTACGCCCCGAGCTGCGCGCGGTAGGCGGCGAGCGCGGGGTTGAACGGGTCGAGGTACTCGCCCAGGCGCAGCGTGTGGAACTGGTCGCGCCGCTCCTGGATTGTCTGGGCGACCGAGGTGCCGACGCTGCCCCCCTCGTTGCGGAACAGCGCCAGGAGGCCGACCGCCGCCCCGCGCAGCTCCGGCGGGACGGTCTTGTACGCGGCGACGTTCAGGGGAGCGAACAGCAGCGACAGCCCCACAATCGTCACCACGCGGGGCCACACCACCTGCCACGGGCCGATGTCGAGGTTCAGGTTCGCAAACCAGTAGTTCCCCGCCGCCATCACCGCCAGCCCGGCCATGATCAGCCAGCGCGCGTCGGTGCCCTTCCCCAGCAGAAGCCCGACCACCGGCAGCAGTGCCACCGAGAACACCCCGGCGGGCGACAGCACCAGCCCGGAGTGAGTGGCGTCGTAGCCGAAGAGCGTCTGGAGCATCCCCGGCAGCGTGGTCGTCTGGCCGTAGAGTACCCCGTAGGCGCACGCCCCGATTACCGACGCGGCCAGGAAGTTCCGGTCGGCCAGCGGCCGCAGGTTCACCACCGGGTTCGCGGTCGTCAACTCGCGCGCCACCAGCCCCACGAGGCACACAGCGAACAGCAGCGCCGCGGGCTGGAAGCGCCAGTAGGCGTCCGCCAGCCAGTTCCACTCCTGCCCCTTGCTCAAACAAACCTCCCACGCCGCGACCGCCAGCACCAGCAGGCCCAGCCCGAGAAGATCGAAGCGGAACGGCTGGGCTAGCAGTTTGGCCCGCGCCTCGACCATCGCCGGCGGGTCGCGCACCACCAGGTAGCACGCCGCCAGGGCCAGCGACCCGAACGGCACGTTGATCAGGAACACCCAGCGCCAGGAGTAGTTGTCGGTGATCCACCCCCCGAGCGTGGGGCCGACGATGGGGGCCACGAGCGCCGCGACGCCGAAGAGCGTCATCGCCTGGCCCTGCTTGTTCTCGGGGAAGCTGTCCAGGAGAATCCCCTGCGTGCTCGGCTGCAAGCCCCCGCCGGCCACCCCCTGCACCACCCGGAACAGGATCAACTGGTCCAGGCTCGTCGCCACCCCGCAGGCGAACGAGGCGAGGGTAAACAGCGCGATCGAGCCGAGGAAGTAGTTGCGCCGCCCTAGGCGGTTCGAGAGCCAGCCCGACAGGGGCAGCACCACCGCGTTCGCCGCCAGGTAGCTGGTAATCACCCACTCCGCGTCGGTCTGGGCGGCGCTCAAGCCCCCGGCGATGTAGCGCAGCGCGACGTTGGCGATGGTGGTGTCGAGCACCTCCATGAACGTCGGCACCACGACCGCGACCGCGACGAGCCAGGGGTTGACCGGGGGCTTGGCGGGGGGCGCACTCACCGCGCCGGCCCCGCCGGGGTGCCCGCGCCGGAGCGGGCGAGGGTCTGGAGCTTCCGGCCCGCGTTCGGCCCCTCGGGCGGCTCCTTCACGAACACCGTCGGCACTACGGAGAGGCCCGCGAACAGCGGAACCCGGTCGGGTTCGTAGCCTTCGAGTTCCACCCGCACCGGCAGCCGCTGGACCACCTTCACGAAGTTCCCCGTGGCGTTCTGCGCCGGCAGGAGCGCGAGCGTCGAGCCGGTGCCGTAGCTGAACCCGGTGACGCGGCCCCTAAAAAGCTGCTTCGAGCCGTAGAGGTCGGCCCGCAGCTCCACGCGCTGGCCGATGGCGAGGTCGGCGAGCTGGGTCTCCTTGAAGTTGCAATCGACCCAGACTTCCGTGAGCGACTGCACCGCCATCACCTGCTGCCCGGCGGTGACGTTGTTGCCGGGGTTGACGTTGCGCCGCGTGACCACGCCGTCGATCTCCGCGACCACCCGGCAGTAGCGCAGGTTCAGCTCGGCTTGGTCGAGGTCGCGCTTGGCCTGGAGGATTTTGGCCTCGGCCTGCCTCACCGCCGGGGCGTCCGGCACCAGCTTGTCGAAAACGCGGTCCACGTCGCCGCTCGCGTCGCGCTTGTAGAACGCCTCCAGAACCTCTTTGGGCGTCGCCTTCGCCGACGCGAGCGGCAGCCCGACCTGCGCGGTCGCCTGCACCAGGTCCGCCAGCGCCTGGCGCACCGAGGAGAACGTCTGGTTCAGGTCCGGCGGCACGTCGGTCAGCTCGCCCTTCTCGGGCCGCGGCGGCAGGCCGAGGCTCACGCGCGCCTCGTAGACTTCTTCGAGTGCCTGCTTGACCTGCGCGTCGGCGACCTTGCTCGCCTCGCGGAACTGGCCGAACTCCTGCTGGGTGATCGAGTTGGTCTTCGCCAGCGCCTCGGCGCGCTCGTAGTCGGAGCGCGCGCGGTCGCGCGTCGCCTCGCGGCTGCGCAGCGCCGCCACCTGCGCGTTCAGCAGCGCCACCCGGTTGTCCACCGACTCGATCGCGGTCTGGAGCTTCCAGCGCAAACTCCGCGCCTGCGCCAGCACCCCGCGCACCTGGGCGTCGGCACTCTTGAGGTCGGCCTCGGCCGAGACCACCGCCGCCTGCTTGAGCGCGACCTGCACCCGGTACGGCTCGGGGTCGAGTTCCAAGAGCGTGTCGCCCGCCTTCACGCGGTAGTTGTCATCGACCAGCACCTGCGCGACCTGCCCGGCCACGCGCGGGGCGACGAAGGTGACGTGCCCGCTCACGTAGGCGTCGTCGGTCGAGACGGTGGCGAGGGCGAG
>CAXTPM010000540.1:0-2238 GCA_964245865.1 uncultured Fimbriiglobus sp.
GGTCAACGGGTGCGGCGAACTGGCGCTGGCCGACCTGCCGGCCGACGCCCCGGCCCGCCCGCTGGTCGAGGCCGTCGTGGCCGCCGGCGAGCGGGGGGCCGGCCTGACCCGCCAGCTGCTCGCCTTCGGGCGCCAGCAGATGTTCAGGACGGAAGTCTTCGACCTGAGCGGGGCGCTGCCGGCGACGGCCAAGCTAGTCGGCCGCCTGCTCGGCGAGGACATCCTGATGAGTCTGCGGCTCGACCCGGCGGCGGGTAGCGTCAGGGCCGACCTCGGGCAAGTCGAACAGATCGTCATCAACCTGGCGGTGAACGCCAGGGACGCCATGCCGGCCGGCGGCACCCTGGTCATCGAGACGGCCCCGGCGGAGGTGCCGGACGACGCCCCCCGGCCGTCGCCGGACGCCCGCACCGGCCGGTACGTCCGCCTGAGCGTGACCGACACCGGCACCGGGATGACGCCGGAAGTGAAGGCCCGGCTGTTCGAGCCGTTCTTCACCACCAAGCCGGTCGGCAAGGGCACCGGCCTCGGGCTTGCCACCGTGTACGGCATCGTCCGCCAGTCGGGCGGGTTCCTGACCGTCGAGAGCGCGGTCGGCCGGGGCACCACGTTCGCCGTGTTCCTGCCCCGGCACGACGGCGCGCCGGAGGGGCCGAAGTTCGCCCCGCGACCGGAGGCAAAGGCCGGGCGCAGCGAGACGGTGCTGGTGGTGGAGGACGACGAGTCGGTGCGGGCGCTCACGACGGGCATCCTGTCAATGCGGGGGTACCGGGTGGAAGCGGCCCGAGACGGGGCGGCCGCGCTGGCGGTGTGCGAGCGGCTGCCCGCCCCGCCCGACCTGCTGCTGACAGACGTGGTGATGCCGGGGATGAGCGGGTGGGAGTTGGCCGGGGCGCTGACCGCCCGGTACCCCCGGCTGAGGGTGGCGTTCCTGAGCGGGTACACGGCCGACGACGTGCTGCGGCACGGGGTCGAGAGGGATCGGGTCGCCTTCCTCCAGAAGCCGTACAGCCCGGACGGCCTGACCCGGCTCGTCCGGCGGGCGCTGGACGGGTCGATCGATGAGTGACCGCGCGCCGGCCCGCCCCGCGCCGCCGGCCCACCGGCTGGCAAGAGTTCGTGTCCGCCCCGCCGGCCCGGTGTCTCACGGCCGCTTGTACAGCGTGCCGCCCTTCATGACCAGTTTGACCCTCCGCAGCGAGCCGATGTCGCGCGTCGGGTCGCCCTCGACCGCGACGAGGTCGGCGAGCAGCCCCGCCCTCACCGCCCCGACTTTGCAGTCCAGGCGCAGTGCCTTGGCGGCGACGGAGGTCGCGGCCCGCAGCGCGCCCGCCGGGGCCATGCCGTACTCGACGAGCAGTTCGAGTTCGCGTGCTCCGTCACCGTGGGCGAACACGCCGATGTCGCTCCCGTTCACGACAGTCACCCCCGCCTCCAGCGCCGCCTTAAAGCTGGCCCGCTTGGAGGGCGGCACCCCCGGCGCGGGGCTTCCCGGCCGACGGGCGCCGGCGTACCGCGCGGACGCCTCGGCGGCGGCGAGCGTGGGGCAGTAGCCGACGCCGGACTTCGCCATCAGGCGGAATACCTCGGCGTCGCCCCCGTCGCCGTGTTCAATTGTTGCGACGCCCGCGAGTGCCGCGCGGCGCATCCCTTCTTTGGACTGCGCGTGCGCGACGACCGGCACGCCCGCGTCGGCGGCGGTCGAGACGACCAACCTCAGTTCCTCGAGCGAGAACGCGGGCTTCGGCCCGGCGCCCGGCCCGTGGGGCGTGTCGGCGTACACCTTGATCCAGTCCGCGCCGCCGCGGACCTGCTCGCGGACCACCCGCCGCAGGCTCTCGCCGTCCGCCTCGTCGGCGCCTTGGGGGACGCGCCACTCCGGGGCGAACGAGCGGGGCGCGTAGCTGCCGGTCGCCACGATGGCCTTCGTGGCCACGAGCAGCCGCGGCCCGGCGATCACACCTTTGTCGATGGCCGACTTGATGCCGACATCGGCGAAGCCCGCCCCCTCGGTGCCGAGGTCGCGCAACGTGGTGAAACCGCTGAGCAGCCCGGCCTTCGCGTGCACCGTCGCGCGGCAGACCCGCTCGGCCGGCGACTCCCGGAGCACCTGGTCGTCCCACTTCGCCTCGTCGTAGGGGCGCAGGAGCAGGTGCGAGTGCGCGTCGATGAGGCCGGGCAGCAGCGTCGAGCCGGGCAGGTCGAACCCGATGTCGACGCGCGGCTCGGTCGCATCGC
>CAXTPM010000540.1:2248-4082 GCA_964245865.1 uncultured Fimbriiglobus sp.
GGTCGATGACCGCCGCGCCCTCCGGCGCCGGCACCTCGGCCGCCGGCCCCGCCGCCACGATCCTGTCGCCGCGCACGAGGACGGCCCACCCCGCGTGCGGCGCACTGGACGTGCCGTCGAACACGCGGTCGGGCTTGAGGACAATTGGGGGGTCGCCGGCCCCCGCCGGCGCGACGCAGAGCAGCACACAGAAGAGGGCGGCGTGGGCGCGGCGCATGACAAAGCTCCGGGTTCGGCACCTGCGGGCCGGCCCCACTCGCGGGGCAGCCGGGGTAGGCATCCTACGGACGGCCCTGGGTCGTGCAACTCGACGCGGCCCCGGCCCAGTTGCACGGCCGGCCTCGGCTTGGCGATGGTCATCGGAACCCCGCAGCCTCGGCACCCCGGCGTAGCCGCCAGGCGCGGCGGGGTTGGGCCGGCGGAAGGGTCGCGCGCACGCGAAAGGAAACCCGGCGCGAGTGGCAGATAACCCGGCGCGGATGGCAGCCTGCCGGCGGGCGAACGGAATCAACTCGCAGACCACTGGGCAGGAACTACTCGGCTTTCGGCATGGCCTCGTAGACCGCTAGCAAACTGTAGTCGAGCCGCTAGTGCTGCCCGCCCGCGGGTGCCGGCGCGGCGGTCGAGACGATGGCCAGCACCGCGCGGCGGATCGGCTCCGGCAAAGTCGGCCACGCCGAGACGACTTGGGCGAGGTCAGAGTCAGCAGAAACCACTGCCCCGCCGACGACTGCACCGGAATACGCACCAGAGTCGGCGTCAGAATTATGCGTTTGCCATGATTCGTAGTTATCTGCTCTGCGGGTGCTGTCCCTATCGGGGACAATTGCCCCACTCGACACGAAACCGACCGGGGGCACTGGATCACTCCAGTGCCCCCGGTCGGTTCACAAAGCGACTCTGCCCCGCCGCAGCCGTCGCACTGCCAGCCCGCCGAGGGTTGCGGCTAGCAGTATCGTCGCCGGCTCCGGCACCGGGGCGATCACGCTCAGCCCGTAGAACTGCGTGTCGAGCAGAATGGAGTCGGTGTTGCCGACGCCCGTGACGCGCGCGTAGTAGTCGCCGGGGTCGAGGTCGAGCACCAGCGTCTCGTCGCCCCCGAGTCCGGTGGCGTTGGCCAGCCCGAGTTGCGTCACCCCGTCGGCGCCGAACAGCGCGAGGATCAAGTCGGCGCGGCTCTTGGAGTCGAACGGGGTGTTCCCCCCGGCCCCCTGCGCCGTCAGGCCGTAGGTGAAGCCGAGCGCCTCGAGTCGAACCGTGAACCGGCCGGACTTGTCCACGGTGAACTTGTAGAAATCAGCGTCGGTGTTCGAGGAAATGCTTACGAAGTCGGTGGCGGTGTAGGCCACCGCCAAGGTGCGGGCGCTGTTGCCGACCGACGCGGCCGACCCGGCCGAGACGGTGCCCAGCGGCGTCGCCCGCGCGGCGGTGTTGTTCCCCAGTCCCCCGTTGCCCTTCTCCAGCGCGTCGCCGTAGAGGTACTGCGCGGCCAAAATGTCGTGGTGCTGCGGGCCGTCGAAGGCGCGGCTGACGAACGGCTGCATCAGGAACACGCCGGGGTTCGCCCCGGACTCGACGTGCGGCATGCCGATGCCGTGGCCGTGCTCGTGCGTGACGACGTTGCGCAACCCCAGGGAGTTCGACGTGATGTTGCTGAAAAAGTTATCGTTGGTGTCGATCACCATGTCGCCGCTGTTCGGGAAGTAGTTGTACGCCAGCACGTTGCTGTTGCCGTCGAGCGCCTTGCCGCCGATGCGGACATCGGCCCGCACCCCCGACTGCCCCGACGAGCCGAAGGCTCCGCTGTCGTTGGCCTCGTAGCGGTACGACAGCC
>CAXTPM010000541.1:0-4067 GCA_964245865.1 uncultured Fimbriiglobus sp.
TCCTCGGGCATGACGTCGGCGAACACGTCACGGGTTTCGCGCTCGAACTTCGTCGTCGGCATGGATCGGCTCGCTCGCGGGTGGGTCGAGCCATTACTAGGCGCCCGGCGACTAGAAGTCCCCCGCCAACCCCACGGCGTAGAAGCTCTCGCGCTCGAAGTAGAACTGCCCGAACTGCGAGTGGCCGCTGTAGTACTGCCCGTAGACGCGCACGTTCGCCAGCCGCTGGAACGGGTTGTGCCAGCGCCACCCGACTTGCGCGACGACGTTGGGGTTGTACTTGTACAGCCCGTTGGCCTCCACACTCGCGGCGAGGTACGGCGCGCCGGTGAACCCCGTGGCGTAGGGGTAGGCGATCTCGAAGCCGGCGTCGAAGCGGCTCGCGTCGGGCTTGCCGGAGCTGCGCACGACTTGGGTGCCGTCGGGTGCGGTGACGGTCTCGGGCCGGCCCACGAGGTCTTGCGTGAAGGCGTAGCTGTACTGGCCCCACAGCCGCAGCCAGACTTCGGGGACGTAGCGGCTGAGGCCGACCACCACCTCGTTCTTCGAGAAGTTCACCGGGAGCCGGCCCGTGTTGCGCAGGTACTCGTCGCCCAAGTGGGCGCTGGTGTGCTCGTAGGCGATCTTGCCCGTCCAGTCGCCGCGCCGGAAGCTCAGCGGGAAGCCGAAGCGGTAGTCGCTGGCGATCAGGTCGTCGGGCGACAGGCGGGTATGCACCACCGCGAAGAGGTCTTGCTGGAAGCTGAGGTCCACACCCGTAACGTCCTGGCGGAAGAACCCGATGGTGCCGCCGATGCTATTATCGATGGTGTAACTGTTGACGTAATTGTTGTAGTTGCTGGCAATCACATTCATGCGCGGGTCGCGCAGCAGCGCAATCGGCGGCTGCCACAATAGCGTACTCGGGAACAGCGTATAGCGCACGCCGTCCCAGCCGCAGTCGCGGAACAGCCGCCGCGCCGCCAACTCTTGGTTGAAGCTGTCTTCGAGCGTCCCCGGCAGCGGCGGCTTGCCGTTGGGCGCGAGGAACACGTCGATCGGCTGCGCGACCGGCGCGGCCGGGACGGGGCTGCTCTCCAGGAGCGCCGGCATCGGCGTGAGCGTGCCCGCCGGGGGCGAAGTGGGGGTCGGCTGCCCCGGCGTCATCAGCGGCGTCGGCGCCGGCAGCCCCGCGCTGGGCGTCTGAAGCACGGGGCTATTCGCCGGGTTCGCGCCGGGCCAGCCGTAGGAGGTCGGCCCGGTCGAGACCGGCGCGGCCGGGCGATCCGGGCGCGGGATGGCCAGGGGCGGCGGGGTCGGCGGAGCCTGGGCGCGGGCCGGCGCCGCCAGCCCCCCCAGTCCGAGGGCCAGCGCCGAGCCGAGCGTGTGCCGAGTCGCCCAAGGTGCCCAACGTGGCATCGCGCCGCCCCCCGTACCCGCCTCCCCCCGGAGGCCGAACCGATGACGGGCGCCCATAGACGAGGGGTGTGGGCGGCGCCTAGGCCAAGTGCAGCGGCGGGTGCGGGGCGGAAATTTTACCCGAACACCACGACCAAGCCTGGCTGATCTAACGATTGCATACTAGGAGTAGAGTCGGGCGGATGTCACACACTCAGTGGGGCGGTGAGATGCAGATGCGATTTTCTCAGATCATGTTTTTAGTTATCTGCTTGACAGTTCAGCTTGTGAGCCGGGCCGAAGCACAGATCATCACTCAGTTCAATTTTAACGCATTTTCGGACAGCCCGAGCACGGGCAGCGGTAGCATCGCAGTAATCGGCGGGACGACAGCGATAACGACCGTCCTCGGCAGTCCGCGTGACCCCAACAATCCGGGCGGCGGTGGCGGCTACCAAGTGATGGGCTTTCCCGCCAACGACGCGACGGCCGCGGCGACATCAGGCACCGCCGGCATCCAGGTTGGTGCTAGCACAGCGAGCCGAGTTAGTGCGGGGCAAGCGCTGCAGATTCAGTTCGACCTCCGCCAAGCTGCTACAGCAAGCCGGTACTTCCAGTTGCAAGCATCGGCGAACGGCACAACATTCGTCAACGTCAGCGGTGGCCAGGCAAGCTTTGGGCTCGCCCCCTCGCCCAACAGCGGCACAAGTTTTACCAGCAACGGCCTGTACAGTAATAACTCGGGCACTTCCCCAGCGTTCGTACAACAGTTGACCTACACTTTCGCGTCTGGTAGCCCTTTCGACAATACTACGGGCTTTGCCTTCCGGTTCGTCGCCGTGAACGATCCCACCCTTCCGGCGACCGGTACCTACACCGCGTCCAACACTGGCAGCACTTATGCGACTTCGGGTTCGATCCGCTTCGACCTTGTGACCGTTTCGGTTGTTCCCATCCCCGAACCGGCCACCACCCTCGCCCTCGGCGCCGCCGGCCTCGGCGCCCTCCGCGCCGCCCGGCGCCGTCGTCACGCCCCGGCCCGAACCGCCAGCGCCGCCGGGTAGCCGTCCGCCGCGTGCCACTCCACAAGGTGCCAGTCGCGCGCCGACTCGGCGTCGGCCAGCACCAAGGGCGGCGTGCGCGGGTCGAGTCTCACTTGCGCGCGGTTCAGGTCGCGCGTGCCGCAGCCGATGCCCTTCAGGATGGCTTCCTTGTGCGTCCAGCCGCGGAAGAACGCGGTGGGTTTCAACTCGTCGGGGAGGGCGGCGAACTCGGCGCGCTCTTGCGGGGCGAAGTAGCGCTCCACCAGTGCCGCGAGGTTCGCAATCGGCCGGGCGCGCTCGACATCGACGCCGACGGGTACCGCCGCCACGGCTACCAGCGTGAGGCCGGCGGTGTGGCTGACGTTGAACTGCCAGCCGCGCGGGTTCGCCCCGACGAGTTCCGGCTTGCCGTCGGGCCGCACGCCGAGCGGCACGTCCCCCGCCCCGCAGCCGAGTTGCGCACTCAGAATCAGGCGCAGCGCGGTGCGGCTCGCCGCGAACTGGCGCGCGGCCTCGGGGCTGCGGTAGCGCGCGGCGCGGGAGTGCTCGTCACTCGTGAGAGTCCGCGCGGCCAATTCGGCGCCGATGCACTCGTGGGCGCAGTGCCAGACCGCGACGCCGCCGGGCCAGGGTTGCACGCCGGCGGGGTCGAAGCGCAGATGGTGGCAGTCGAACTTGCGTCCGCCGACGGGGTGCGGTATCGGACGACTCATGATCGCACTCGTCCTCTGGCCCGTGCTGCTACTCGCGCCGCCGGCCCTCGCGTTCGACTTCGGCCCCGCGCCGACCGGGCCAGCGTTGGTCCACCGCTTCGCCATCCGCAATGATACGCCGAGTCGCCTGGAACTCGGTGGGGTCGAGACGCCGTGCGGCTGCGTCGCCACCGAACTCTCGGCGAGATCCATCCCTCCGGGGGGGTCGGCGGACCTGGCGATCCGCGTCAACACCCTCACGCAGCCGCCGGGGCCAATCCAGTGGGCGGGCAGCGTGCGCACCAGCGCGGGGCCACTGCCGTGGAAGCTGGCGGCGACCCTGACCGCGGCTTACTCGGTTGCGCCGAACACACTCGCCATCTCGATGACGGCCGGCGCGAGTCCGCCCCCGGCGGCGGTGACGATCCGCCACGTCGGGCCGGGCGGCGGGCGCGTGCGCCTCGCCGGGGTGACGCTGCCGTTCGTGACCGCCGAGGCGCCGCCGGGCGAGTCGGTTTACTCGGTGTCGGTGAAGTCCGACGCGCCGCCGGGGCTGCACAAGGGAGACATCGTGTTCGCCACCGACGACCCGGCCTGCCCCGAGTTGCGCGTGCCGGTGACGGTCGAGTGCCGCGCCGCAAACGGGATCGAGTTCGGCCCGAAGTCGCTCGACTTCGAGTTGACGAAGGCCGACCCGAAGGCCACGCGCCTGGTGCAACTGCGCGCCCGGCCGGGGGTCGAGTTGGCCGTCGAAAGTGCCACCTGCGACAGCCCGGCGGTGAAGGTGACGGCCGCAACGGCGGGTGGCCGGGCGACGGTGCGCGTGGCGGTGGACGGCGCGGTTGCGACTTCGGGGGGCGCGACGGTGGTGGTGAAGCTGGCGCGCCCGGCCGGGGAAGTCCGGGTGCCGGTGCGCTGGCGCACCGCGGGCACGCTTCCGCTAGAATGAGCGACC
>CAXTPM010000542.1:0-1979 GCA_964245865.1 uncultured Fimbriiglobus sp.
GCGCGGAACTCCGCGCGGCGGGCGGCTACCTCGGGGCGGTCGCGCTCCGCCGCCCGGACCGACTTTTTTTGCGCGTCAGCCCCAGGCGGGTCAGGGCGACCGCCAGCGCCGAGATCGACACCGGGAGCGCCAACTCGCGCCGGAGTTCGGCGAGCGTGGCGTCGGGCCGGGCGGCGACCGCCGCGAGCAGCTCGGCCTCCCGCCCGGCGAGCTTGGTCCGCCGGGGCGGGCGCGGCCGGGGCGCGACCTCGCCGGTCTCGCGCCGCCTCTGCTTCAGCCTGCGCACCCACGCCGGGCTGACGGCGAAGCGCTCGGCGACCTCGCCGGTCGGGTCGCCCTCGCCGCACGCCGCCAAGACCCGCGACCGCAGGTCCATGCCGTAAGCCATCACGCCGCCCCCCGGTGAGGGGTCAGCATACCAAACGTGGAGCCGATCCGCTACAACCAGCCAAGAACCGCTCTAGGAGGGGCAGAAGTGGGGGAGGTTCGCGCGAGGCTGTGCCTCTTCGGCACAACCTCCGTCGGGCGCCGTCGCGGGGCTGGCGCGGGCGCGCCACCATGCCTGTGTTGGCGGGGCTTTTTCCCGCGCCCGGCTGCCCGCCGAGCTTCAGCCGGCGAATGCGCTTGACTCCCACCGCGCGATAAATAACATCGCTGCACGACGAATGACCCGTCCACGTCGGCGCTGCCGTCATACATCCGCGCGTGTTCCCCGAGGCCGTTCGCATGCCGCCGCCGACTGTCGTGATGGGGTCCAACTGGGACGCCAACAAGAACCACCAGAAGCCGAAGGTCGGGGGGTGGAACGAGGCGGGCGAAGTCCAGCGGCTCGCCCTGGAGGGCTGCCAACTGCTGTTCATCAACCGCGGCGAGATCAAGTCGCGGTCGTTCAGCGTGCTGGGCATGTCGTCGTTCTACAAGAGCCTCTATTACCTAACGGATCGCGTCGGGTACGCCGCGCAGCCGTGGACGGCCACGGTGACGAAGGGGATTCACCAGATGAAGGTGAAGGGGGAGTGGTACATGCCCCACATCACCATCGCCACCCCCGACGGCACCGCCCACTTCTGGCTCGCCATCGGTCAGCCGGTCCAGGTCATCAACAACGGGCCGGGCACCATCGTTCTTCCCCAGACAAACATCACGCCCCAAGCGTTCTTCAAGTCCGACAGCGCGTACTACCAGTACCGGGTCGCCCAAATCTCCCTGAGCGAGGAGGGGCCGTTCTTCCCGTACCAGGTGAAGGTGGACGTGTGGTCCCCCCAGGGCTTCTTGACGCGCTTCTGCCCCAAGTGAACTCGCAGATGCGGTGATATGGGCAAACTCACACACAACACGTTGCCTTGGGAGTATCGAAACGCGCTCGGGGCCGCTGCCGAGCTGGGTCGTTCGGCCCCAGACCGTACTTACCGCCCCCATCCGCCCCGCGCCGCTCACGCCCGGCCCACTCAGGCCAGCTCGACCGTCTTCGCCGCGGAGTCGATGGCGGCTCGGTGGCCACCACCTGAGTCTGGTACGTCCGCCCCAACCAGCCGAGCTAGCAACCGAACGTCTCCAGCGCCACCGGCCGGCCGGTCGCCAAGACCGCCTCGGTCGATGCCCCCCGCGGCGACCCCAGCCCCGCCGCCGGCGCGGGGCTGGGGCCACACGCCGTTAGTGGCGGTGCCGATTCACGCCCCGCCCTCGTCCGCCCCGCGCTTCTTGCGCCCCGCCGCGAACCCCACCTTCGACGCCGGGTTCGCCACCTCGTCGCGGTGCAGGCGGTACTGCTCGCGCGCCCACGCCCAATCCCACGTGTTGTGCTCGGTGAAGCGCAGCACTAGCAGGTTCTTCAACTCGTCGAGTTCCGCGAAGCTCATTCCCTCGGTCTGACTCACCACGTCGTCGCGGTCGAGCGCGGCGAGGAGTTCGGGGTGCCAGCGGTCCACGAGTTGACGGCGCAGCGGGCCGTCGGGCTTGGGGAACTGCAACACGACATC
>CAXTPM010000542.1:1989-4065 GCA_964245865.1 uncultured Fimbriiglobus sp.
ACGACATCGATGCGGCCCGGACGGCGGATCGCCTCGTCGAGTTTGGCGAACGGCAGGTTGGAGGTGAAGACGTGCGCGACGCCGCTGCCGACCTCCATGCCGTCGAGGGCGCCTAAGAAGATGGCCTGGTCCTCGGCGTGCTCGCGCCCGCCGCGGTTGGCCAGGGCCGCGTCGAAGTCGTCGAAGAATACCACGCCGGCGCGCTCGACGCCGAAGAGTTCGCGCACCGCCTCGGCCGGCTCGGGGTCGCCGCGCGCCTGGCGGTAATCATCCGGCGTCACGGTCTTGGCCTCCAGCCCGCGCCGCTCGCACAGGCTGCGCAGCCACCGGCACGCGGAGGTCTTGCCGTTCCCCGGCGGGCCGCTCAACAGTAAGCCGCGCTTCGGCCGGCCCCCGTAGCGCCGCACGCGCTCCAGGTTCGAGGGGATCAGGTAATCGACCGTGTTGCGCCGCAGTGCCGCGAGCGTCTCCTCGTCGGCGACGGGGGGCGCGGCCGGGGGCGTTTCGAGCCGCTTGGCGGTCAGCGCGATCCGGTAGAGTTTGGCGTAGTCGGCCTGCGCCACCACGAAGAAGTTCGACAGCGGCCGGAGTGCGGACACCGCGCCGACATCGACCCAGCAGTAGCGCACCTGCCCGACCTGGTAGACGCGCAGGCCCGTCATCAGGCCGTTGGAGGTCTGGCGGTTGTCGCGGCCCCAGCCGCGAATGAGAAGGCCATCGACCGGGAGCACCGGGCCGCGCCGGCTGACCTTCAGCAGCGCGTCCTGGAACTCCGCGCCGACGAACGCCACGACCTCCCCGGCGCCCAGTGCCTGTTGCGCGAGCGCGATGAGGTGCTTCTGGTCGCCGATGGAGTTGCTCAGCGAGATCATCACGACCCAGGGGCGGGGGGATCGGAAATTGGACGCAATCGGGCGCGCGGGCGGCGCGGCGCGGGCCGAGGTCCGCCCCGCCCCGTAAACTAGTCATACGGCCGGGACGCCCCCCGGCCCACCTCAGTAGGGGCACCGCCGTGAGCCGATTCGACTACGCCGTCCTCGAACGCGCCCCGAAAGTCCCCGGCAAGCCGCGCCACAAGACGCGCGTGGTGAGCGTCGGCGGCGTCACCATCGGCGGCGACTCGCCGATCCGGGTGCAGTCGATGACGACCACCGACACCTTCGATGTCGAGGCGACGGTGGCCCAAATCCACGCGCTCGAAGAGGCGGGCTGCGAACTGGTGCGCGTGACGGTGCCCAAGCCCGAGGACGCCGGCGCCTTGGGCCAAATCCGCGACCGCATCGGCATCCCGCTGATTTGCGATATTCACTTCGACTACAAGATGGCCCTCGCGGCCCTCGACCACCCGGTCGACAAAATCCGCATCAACCCCGGCAACATCGGCTCGACCGACCGCTTCCGCCAAGTGGTGCGCAAGGCGAAAGACAAAGGCATCCCGATGCGGATCGGGGTGAACGCCGGCTCCTTGGAAAAAGAGCTAGTCGAGAAGTACGGCTTCCCCTGCCCGCCGGCGATCGTCGAGAGTGCCTTGCGCAGCATCGAAGTCGCCGAATCCGAGGGCTACCACGACATCATCGTCAGCGTGAAGTCGTCGGACACCCTGGTAGCCAGCGAGAGTTACCGGCTGTTCGCCCAACTGTGCGACTACCCGACGCACATCGGCATCACCGAGGCCGGGAAGCCGCCGTATGCGGTGACGAAATCCGCCGCCGGCCTGGCCCCTGTCCTGCTCGACGGCATCGGCGACACCATCCGCATTAGCCTGCTCGGCGACCCGGTGCCCGAAATCGCCGCCGCGTTCGACATCCTCCAGGCGACCCAGCGCCGCGTGCGGCGCCCCGAACTCATCGCTTGCCCGACCTGCGGCCGGCTGGCCATCGACCTCGAAAAGATCATTGCCGAACTCGAATCCCGCCTCGGCGGCAGTCGATTGCCCGTGAAAATCAGCGTCTTGGGGTGCGTGGTTAACGGCCCAGGGGAGGCGCGCGAGGCCGACATCGGCATCGCGGCCGGCAACGGCAAGGGCATGATCTTCCGCAACGGCGAGATCGTCCGCCGCGTGGACGAGAAGGACAT
>CAXTPM010000543.1:0-4055 GCA_964245865.1 uncultured Fimbriiglobus sp.
GGGGCGGCGCCCGCAGATTCAGGGGCTGGGACTCGACGACGCCGGCGTGAAGTACGACCCCAAGACCGGCAAGGTCGCGGTCGATAGCCACTTCCGTACCAACGTGCCGAGTATCTCCGCCATCGGTGACCTGATCGACGGGCCGATGCTCGCGCACAAGGCGTCCGAAGAAGGTGTGGTGTTCGCCGAGCAACTCGGCGGCGGCAAACCTCATATTAATTACGACGCGATCCCGAGCGTGATTTACATCTGGCCCGAGGTCGCAAGCGTCGGCCCGACCGAGGAGCAGTTGCGCGAGCGCGGGCACACCATCAAGGTCGGCAAGGTGCCGTTCGCCGCGTCGGGCCGGGCGCGGGCGATGGACGAGACAGACGGGTTCGTCAAAATTATCACCGACGCCAAGACCGACAAACTGCTCGCGGTTCACATTCTCGGGCCGAAGGCGTCCGAACTCATCGGCGAGTGCGTGGCGGTGATGGAGTACGGCGGCAGCGCCGAGGACATTGCCCGCTGCACGCACGCTCACCCCACGCTCTCGGAAACCGTGGGCGACGCGGCGCGGATGGCGTTCGCGGGGTCGGCGGTTAACTTTTAGCAGCTACCCCGCCCCGCGCGGGCCGGGCGGCGGCGCACTCATCTCGCGCGTCGGCGGGGCGTCGCTCGGGCCGGCCTTCGGGCCGGGTGTCGGCGGCGTCGCCGGCGTCTCGCGCGGCAGCCACTGGTAGTAGATGCGCAGGATTTCCGGGCGAATCTCCAGGAACGTCTCGACGCACCGCGGGTCGAACTGCCGGCCGGACTGCTTCTCGAGTTCCTCGAACGCCCACTCGGGGCTGAGGTTCCGCCCGGCTTCGTGGTAGGGGCGCTTGGTGGTCATGGCGTCGAAGGCGTCGGCGACCGCGACGATGCGCGCCGCGAGCGGGATGTCACCCCCGCCGAGTTGGTCGGGGTAGCCCGCACCATCCCAGCGCTCGTGGTGGTGCCTCACAATGGGGATGATGGCCTTCAGGCCCGCCCAGACCTGCATCTTGTCCTTCTTCTCGCCGTAGTCGGCCAAGTACTCCGCGCCGATGGTGGTGTGCCGCTTCATCTCGGCGAACTCGGCGTCGGTCAGGCGCCGCTCGGCCCGCAGGATGTCATCGCGGATGGCGATCTTGCCGATGTCGTGCAGCGGCGTGCCGATCTTGATGACATCGAGGTCGATTTCGTCCGAGTCGTCGGCGCCCGCTTTGAGTGCCTCGGCGAGCGCGGTGGCGTAGAACGTCACGCGCTTGGTGTGGTTGTAGGTGTAGTCGTCGCGCGACTCGACCACCTCGGCGAGCACGCGCACGGTCTCGTGGAAGAGTTCCTTCTGCGCCTTAATGACTTGCGCGCACTCGATGAGTGGTGAGACATACGCGGCGTACATATCGGCGTAGGTAAGTTCGGACTCGGTGAACGCCCCCTGCAGGGGGCCGCGGTCGAGGTGGAGCACCCCCAGTTGGCGGCGCGGGGTGCGCAAATAGAGGCACATCACGCTCGACATCGCGCCGTCGGAAATACTCGCCGACATGAGTTCTTTTTCGTCGCGGCCGTCGCGGAACAGGCGCGACTCGCCGTTGGCGAAGCACTGCCCGGCGAGGCGCTTGGAGTAGTAGAAGCGGCCCCTGGCCTCGCGCGACCCGACCGACATCGCCCGCAGGCGCAGGCGGGTCTCGCCCGGCTTGCCGGCCGGCTCACTTAAAAGAATCGCGCCGCGCTGGGCGTCGAGTCGGGTGACGCACTCATTGAGGATCGCGTTGAGGAGGCTTTCTTCGGACTGCAAGTCGGCCGCGTGCTGCGCGGCGTGCATAAAGAGTTGCAGTTGCTCGGTGATCTGCGGGAGCCACTCGCGCGACACCGAGTAGTGCGAGAGGCTGAGGTTGGGGTCGGACACCGGGCGCGCGGCGGCGGCGAGGTACATCTGGTCCGAGTTCGGCCCCTCGGCGGTGGCGTCGAGCAGTTCGATTTCGAGCGGGATTTTCCCGAACTGCACGACGTGGCCGGACTTGAGCGCCTGGTCCACCCACGGGGCGAGGCGCGTGCCGTTGACGAACGTGCCGTTGGTGCTGTTGAGGTCTTTGACGACCCAGCCGCCGTCGGGCAGCGCCCGCAACTCGGCGTGGCGGCGACTCACGGAGGTGTCGTCGAGGACGATTTCGAGGCTCGCCAGGCGCCCGGCGCGCAACAGCGAGTCGGACTCCCACGCCCGGTTGGCGGTGGGGCCACCGAGACTCCGCAGTCGGATGGTGCGCTTCACGGGGTCGCCCTCAGCACCTCGGCGAACACGCGCGCCCGCACCGGGAGTGTAGAACGCGAACGCCCCGCGCGGCCGGAAATCCGACTGGGCGGGGGACCGCCCCCCGCCGCCCAAACTCGCTCGCCGCGGCAGTTTACCCGATGCCCCGGCGCCGCGCCAAATGCCAAAACGAAAGTTTCTTACGGAACGTCCGGCCCCCCCCCGAGCGAGGCGTCGTCGGGGTTCAGTCCGGCCCGGTGCAGCCCGGCCTGGTTGGTGTAAATGTCGTCCCCGGCAAAGCCCACGGTCGAAACCGGCGCGAAGCGCACCTGACCGCCGGTCGAGAGCACGTTCTGCCCGGCGTTATGCGCCCGCGCCACCGACTCGGCGTCAACAGTAGCAGGCGGCAGGTCGGCGCTGATCGGCGTCCCCTCGCGCTCCTGCCCGCGCCGCAGCCCCAGCACACGCCCCCCGCCACTCCGATAGCCGAGGGTGTAGGCGAAGCCGTGCCCGGCGGCGGGAAGCGGCGTCGGCATCTGGCCGCTCGCGGCGAGTTCACTCAGGAGCGCCCCGGCGACCGGCACGCGGGGGGTGCCGACCTCGGGGTAGCGCTCGGCGTGGGTGTCGGCGTAGCCGTCGAGCGCGGCGTAGACTTGACGCAACTGGTTCTGGCACGCCAAGTTGCGGCTCTCGGTGCGGACCTTTTCGAGCGCCGTGAGTCCCAGGGCCGACACCACCAGCACGATCGCGGCACTGACCGCGACCTCGGCCGACGGGAGCCACATTCGCACCCAGCTCGCCGGTCGGGCCGGCTCGGCGAGTTCGGGTCGCGCTGCCGCGGCGAGGGTGCGGCCGACTAGCCCCGGAGGCACGCTCACCGGCCCGGCCGCACGCGGCAGGACGGCCAACAGGGCGTTCAGCTTCGCCAGGCGCTCGGCGTCGGCGGAGCTCAGACTGGCGGCGACCTCGGCCGACTCGGCGGCGCCCAGGTGCCCGAGCGCGTAAGCGGCGAGGGTTTCGGCGGTTCGGGCGGTCACGATTTCGCCTCGTCTGTGTGGGGCCAGGTGTCGGTCAGTTTCGCCATCGCCGCGTGCAGTCGGGACTTCACGGTGCCCAGGGGGATCGAAAGCGCTTCGGCGATTTCCTGGTACTTTAATCCTTGAAAGTACGCTAACACAACCACTTGCCGCAGGAGGTCGGGGAGGGCGTCAACCGCGGCGCGGACTTGGGCGTGGGCCTCGGCGTTCTCGGCCGCGTCGGCGGGATCGGGGGCGGCGGTAGGCAGTTGGTCCAGCCCCGGTCGGGCGTCAAGGCTCGCGTCCGTGGGGGCACTCCCGGTGCGGACTTCCAGGCGCCGACGCTGCCGGCGGAGCGCGTCAATAGCCTGGTTGGTGGCGACGGCGTACAGCCAGGGCTTCGCGGCCCGGCCCGGCTGGTAGTGGCGGACTTTCGTGAACACCGCCAGGAACGTGTTCTGGAACACGTCTTCGGCTAAGTCGTCGTGCCCCAAGTAGCGGCGCAGGTAGCCGTACAGTTCGTGCTGGTAGCGGCGGACCAGTTCGGCGAACGCGGCGTGGGAGGCGCGAGCCGAGCCGACCGCGCGGCCCTGCCCCCGGCGAACCGCTTCGAGAAGCGCCTCGTCGGTGGAATCGGCCGGCACTGGCTCCGCGTCGCTCACCCGGACTGTGATACGGACGGGAGGCGGGGATTGTTCGGGGGGGCGGGGGCAGATCGGCCGGCGGAAGCGACCTCACCCCCCGGCCCCCTCTCCCAAGAGGAGAGGGGGAGAACCGTACTGGGC
>CAXTPM010000544.1:0-4038 GCA_964245865.1 uncultured Fimbriiglobus sp.
TGGGGCGCGAGATCAAGAACACCGCGACCGAGACGTGGCTGAACTACGCGGTGCCCCTCGACGCCAAAATCACGCGGCAGTCCGGCGGCAAGGAGACTTCGCTCTCGCTGATGGACTTCGTGCGCCTGGCGTCGGCGGGCCGCTACAAACCGGCCGAGGCGGGCGAGGCGGCGGCGACCACGCCGGGGTACCACGGCCTCACGCTGGTGCCGAACGTGCTGCCGCGCACGCCGCCGTACATTGAGGAAGTCGCCCCCGGCAGCCCGGCCGAGAGGGCGGGGCTGAAGCCCAACGACCTGGTGAGCTTCGCCGACGGCGAGCCGGTGCCGAGTGCGAAAGTGCTGCTGGACCTCCTGGCGCGGAAGCGTCCGGGGGCGGTGGTGGTGCTCGAAGTGCGGCGCGGGCAGGTGCTCGTGCGGGCGGAACTCACGCTCGGGGCGGCGCCGGGACCGGCGACCGGCGGCGGGTTCGGCAAGCCGGGCGGCAGCCGCTAGTTACGTACTTGAACGCCCGAGTCCCCGGACGAGTTCCCCCATGTACCGCCTCATCGCCACCGCCTGCCTCGTCCTCCTTCCCGGCCCGGCGACCGCCCGAGACGTGAACCGCGCCACCGAGGAGGCGCTCAAAGCCGCCGCCGCACGAGTGGCACCCAGCGTGGTCAAGGTCGAAACCTCCGGCGGCACCGAGTCGGCTGGCGGCTCTGCCGACTCCCCGGCGGTGCGCCTCGGCGCTGGCCCGACGACCGGCGTGGTGGTCGGCGCCGACGGCTACATCCTCACCAGCTCGTTCGCCTTCTCGGCGAGGCCGGCGGACATCTTTGTCACGGTGCCGGGGCGCGAGCGGCAGGTGGCCAAACTAGTCGCGCAGGACCAAACGCGGATGCTGACGCTCCTAAAGATCGACGCCGCCGGCTTGCCGGTGCCGGAGGCGACCCCGGCGGGCGAGGTGCGGGTCGGCCGCTGGTGCGTGGCACTCGGCCGGGCGCTGAACCCCGACGCGGCGGGTCCGCCAAACGTTTCGGTGGGCGTCGTGTCGGCGACGGGTCGTATCTTCGGTAAAGTCCTGCAGTGTGATGCAAAGGTGTCGCCAGCAAACTACGGTGGCGCACTCGTCGGCCTCGACGGCCGGGTGCTGGGCGTGCTCGTCCCGGCCTCGCCGCGCGGCGACACCGAAACCGCCGGCGTCGAGTGGTACGACTCGGGCATCGGCTTCGCGGTGCCGTTCGACACCGTACTCGACATCGTGCCGCGCCTCAAAGCGGGCGACCTGACGCGCGGGTTGCTTGGCATCACCGCGAAGGTCCAGGAGGAGCAGTACAACCTCAAGCCGGTGATCGGAGCGGTCTCGCGCGAGAGCGCCGCCGAGCGGGCTGGGGTGCTGGCCGGCGACTTGGTACTCGCGGTGGACGGCAAGCCGGTGCGGAACTTCTTCGAGATTCAGAACGCGCTGGGGCCGAAGTACGCGGGCGACCGGGTGAGTTTATCGGTCGAGCGGGCGGGCAAGCGCCTCGAGTTCCCAGGGATCGTGATGACCGCCGGCGTGCGCTCGTTCACAATGCCGTACCTGGGCTTGCTGCCGGTGCGCGACGCGGCCGAACCGGGCGTGGGCGTGCGGCAGGTCGTGCCCGGAAGTCCGGCGGCGCTCGCCAAACTGGCGGCGGGCGACCGAATTTTGGCGATCGAGCCTGTTGCCGAGAAGGGGGCCGACGCCAAGATCGACGGGAAGGGGGCTGCGCCCAAGCGCCCCAGGCCCGAGCCACTGGCCGGGCGCGACGTGCTCGCCGGGGCGCTGCAGCAGTTCCGCGCGGGCGACCGGGTGAATCTGACGGTGCGCAAGGCGGGGGTGAAGGAATCGACCTCCGTCGAACTGGTCCTCGGCGCGCCGCCCGAACCGGCGGTGCCGGCGGAGTTGACCGGCCCCGCGAGCGAGAAGGGGGCCAAGCCCGCGCCGGGGCAGGCGAAGCCGGCGACGGGGCTATTCACCCGCGCCAACGCCACCCTGGGGCGCGAGATGTGGGCCTACGTGCCGGAGAACTACGACGCGAAGGTGTCGCACGGCGTGGTGCTCTGGTTCCACCGACCGGGGGGCGGGCCGCGCGACGGGGCGGAACTCTCGTCGCTTCTCAAAGACGCCTGCGCAAAGCAGAACCTGATCCTGGTCGGGCCGCGCTCGAAGTTCGCGGCCGGTTGGCTCCCGAGCGAGACCGAGGAAGTCTTACAAGAGGTGCGGCAACTGTTGAGCGAGTACACCATCGACAAGGCCCGCTTCGTGGCGTTCGGCAACGAGGCCGGCGGGCAAATGGCGTCCTACATCGCGTTCGTGGCCCGCGACACCGTGCGCGCCGTCGCCGCCATCAACGCCGAACCCGGCGTCACGCCGCGCGAGCCGGTGCCGGGGCAACCGCTCTCGTTCTACCTGGTACGCACCGCCGGCGCGGCGAACGCCAAGCCCAGCCCGGCGGTCACGGCACTGCGGGCGAAGCGGTACACCGTGTTCGAGCGGTTCGACGAGGCCAAAGGGCCGCTCGGGATGCCGCCGGAACGGGTCGATGAGTTGCTGCGGTGGATTGATTCGCTGGACATGCTGTAGGCTAGGGGCAGTTGGCCGCTGCGGTACCGCCGGTGACGGCCATCTGCGCGGCAGCGATTTCGCCGGCGAGCTGCTTGATGCCGACTTCGAGTGTCGAGTTGTAGTCGGAGTAGTCCGGCAGGAAAAACCGGCCCAGTCTGCCGTTGCCGAAGAAGTTCGCCTCAGTGTGATGATTCGGCGCGATTTTGATGGTCGCCGTCGCGTCGGTCAACCGACCGTCTCTCGCAACGACTTCGAGGGCCGGAGAAAACGTGTCTTCGACCGTCGAGCCGTACCTGTACCAAAGTGTTACGTAGGGCGGGTGCCGGACCAAAATCGACGGGGGATGGGCCGCGATGAGTGCCTCGACCGAGTCGCCCTGCGTGAACGCCCCGGAGGCAAAAGCCCGCTGGGCGGGCGTGCCCGTGTGGGCGATCTCTTCGCGCAGGTACGTCGGGACATCGCCAACTACCGGCCTGGAATCGGCGTCATCGGCCGGCCGCGCCGCCAGATGAACGCCGGGGCCGTCCCAGACGCTGTACGCGACCCACGGCACATAGCACGCGAACAGCGCGAGCGTGAACCGCGCCGGGGTGAGGCGCCGGTCGATCCATGCGAGCCACTTCGGGTGGCTCACGGCTACACTCCGCACGAGTCCCACGGAACGAAGCGGCCCGCGCCTCGGATCGAGGCGCGGGCCGGCGGGGTTACTTAAGTTCCACGTTCCAGTACGCCTGATCGAGGAACGACTGCCACGAGCGGTACTTCTTCTGCGTCAACTTGAGGTTCAAGACCGGGCTGCGCTTCGGCTTCTCGGGCTTGCGCACTAAAGCCATGTTCGCCTGCTTCGGGGTGCGGCCCCCTTTGCGGACGTTGCAGTCTACGCAGGCGCAGACGATGTTGTCCCAGGTGGTCTGCCCGCCCTGGCTGCGCGGGGTCACGTGGTCGAGGCTGAGTTCCGAGAGCGCGAACTTGCGCCCGCAGTACTGGCACTGGTTGTGGTCGCGGGCGAAGATGTTGCGGCGGTTGAACTTCACCGTCTGCCGCGGCACCTTGTCGTAGCCCAGCAGTCGGATGACGCGGGGCGCCTTGATCTCGGTGGTGGGGGTGCGCACCCAGTCGTCGTCGTCGTCTTTGTCGAACTTGGCCTTAAAAGCACTCGCCTCGGCCCAACTCGAAAAGTCGTATGTGAGGAACTGGCCCTCCTCCATCGTCACGACTTCGGCCAGGTCTTTGCAGAGTAGTCCGAAGGCGCGGCGGACGTTCACGACGTGGACCGCCATGAACATCTTGTTGAGGACCAAGACGCTCGCGTCGAGCGGGGTGTAGGAGCCGGCAGCGACCATGGGCAATACGGCCTTTCTGGGAGGAACCCGGCCCGCGCACCAACTCCCTTCGGGGGTCGGGGTGGGCGGATGCCAGACACTCAGTCCGCTTGGTTGGTTCGACCGTCGCGGCTATTCTATTCAC
>CAXTPM010000545.1:0-822 GCA_964245865.1 uncultured Fimbriiglobus sp.
GGGCGGCACACGCCCCGGTCAGGCGACTCCAGGACGGGGCGCCGGGACAGGCTTCGGCTACGGCCAGCGCGGTTTCGGCCAGGGATTCGGCTCGACCGTCGGCGGCGGCGGCTTCGGGGGCTTCGGGGGTCAGGGGGCGGGTAACCCCAACGTTCGCCCGCCGGCCCGGCGCTGACCGACTACCGGATAGCTAAAAAAATGACCCCGCGAGCCTGAGCGGCTCGCGGGGTCGTTTGTTGCTTAATTCATTGAGTTGGCCAGCGTATGGCCGATCAACTCACGCACATCGTCTAAGAACGTCTGTCCCAGCATCCAGCGTAAATAGCCGGCGTCGTCGCGGGCGACATCCGAGAGCCGGCGCCCCCGGTACTTGCCGAAGTTGAAAGCACATTCGCCGTCGGGATTGAGCACGAACCGGCCGGCGACATCAACTCCGCCCAGAGCAGCGCGGAGGTCGGCCGGCGCCGGCGGTAGGCCGTAGCGGCCGACTTGGGCGTCCAACACCTCGAGCGCCGCGACCGCGTCGGCGGCGGCCGAGTGCGCGTCGGCGTGCCCCCGGCCGAGGTAAAACCCGACGGCGTGCTCGAGGTCGCGCGGCTCGTGCCGGCGGTACACAGCGAGCGCGTCAACCACCGCGCGGCCGGCCAGGCGGAACTCGGCCCCCGCGCGGGCAAACTCGGCGGCGAGCAGCGGCAGGTCGAACGACGCGACGCCAAAGCCGGTCAGGTCGCAGTCGGAGAGAAACGCCGCAAGTTCAGCCGCGATCTCCGCGAACGGTGGCGCCCCGGCCACGTCGGCGTCGGCGAGGCCGTGGACCGATGT
>CAXTPM010000545.1:832-4032 GCA_964245865.1 uncultured Fimbriiglobus sp.
CCCGGCGGGATCGGCACGCCGGGGTTGACGAGCGTGGCGAACTCGATCCGGCTTCCGCTGGGGGCGAGCCGGACGGCGGCGATCTCGACGACGCGGTCGAGCCTGGGGTCGGTGCCGGTGCTCTCCAGGTCGAGCGCGACGAGCGGCCGGGTGATGGCCAAGTTGCGGAGCGTGATGTCGTTCAAGCATGTTATCCCGAGGTGTTGGTTGAGGAACGACCCGGCCCCGGCCGCGCACCAAAGCGCGGCCGGGGCCGGGGAGGGGACAATGGTGTGCGGCACTACGCCGGGGAACTTCCGCGCGGCTTGCCCTTGATGTCAAGCGACTTGCGCCGCGTCCGGCCGTCGGGCACCGGCAAGCCCTGGCTCGCGTGCCAGTGCTTCCAAGCCGAGGTAACGGTGTTGCGGTCGAGCTTGAGTTCCGAGGCGATGTCGCCGAAGAGCATCCCGCTTTCTGCCAACTCGTGAACGCGGTCGGCGACCTGCTGGTACTGCGGCGCGACGAGGTGCTTGCGGTCGAGTTGGCTACGCCGCGAGCGACCATCGACCCGCGCCTCGCCTTTGGACTCGAACCACTCGCCGAGGACCGCCGAGACGCGGTTGCGGTTCAGGCCGACGGCTCGGGCGATCTCCTTCACGAGCTTGCCGGCCTCGTAGAGCGCGACTACCTCGGCTCGGGTCGCATCGGGCACTTCGTCGGGGTCGCGGCGGTAGTCGATCACTACCTCAGCAGCGTCACCGCCGGCGAGTTGGGCGCCGGTCAGGTGCGCGGCGACCCCGACGAGCAGCCGGTTCGGGAAGCGGCCTTGCAGCCACCCCCGCTGGGCGGCACGCTCGCCCATCTGGTACAGCGGGATCGTGCCGCCGGTCAAGAGTTCGACTAGCTCCCGCACCGGCCCCGCCGACTCGGTCGTCGTTACGGCCCCGGCCAACAGTCCCGCGAGCTTGTCGAGGTGCGCGAGTACCCCTTCGCGCGTAGGCACCGCGACCTCGCGCGCCGACGCTGCGACGAGCGCGTCGAGTTCGGCCCCGGCGGTCGCGCGCTCGGCCCGGAGTTGCTTCAGCACCCGCGTCGATTCATCCCGGTCGGCGTCGGTGTCGCCGGAGTTGGCGAGCACGAACTTGACACGGCCGTCGAGCTTCGTGATCTGCCCCGCGAGCGCCTGCCGTCGGGCTGGGTCGGGCGCCTGCAGCCGTTCGGCGTGGCGCCGGCAGGCTTCGACGATTTGGTCGGCGAGTGCCGCGTCGGCCCGGATCAGACCCGCGAGCGCGTCGCAAGTCTTCCGAAGCGCCACGTCGCGCGGCAGCAGTGAGTACAGCGGTCGCTCGGAAGCCAGGGTCAGGCGGCACTCCTTGCAGTACATCGACCCGCCGCCCGGCCCCCCGGCGTAGAGCCGCCGGCCGTGCGCCGGGCAGACGAACAAGCCGTTCAGCAAGCGCGTGAGCTTCGTCGTCTCGCCTTGGGGCTTGCGGCCAACGCACTTGGCCATTTCGTCCCGCAGGAGCACTTGCGCCCGGTGCCAAGTCTCGTCGTCCACGATCCGCAGCTCCTCGGCCTCGACCACCTTGAGCGGCGCCGCGCGGTCGATCTGCCGGGAGTAGTCCTTCGACGACACCCAGACGTTTTCGGTCGCGCCGTAGACCAGCCGGCCCCGGTAACGGGTATTTTTGAGCATGCGGTGCACCGCGCCACGGGTCCAGCGCGGAACCTTGGCCGGCGGCGGTGCCGACGGGTCGCCCCGAAGCTTCCGGGCGATGCCGGTGACACTCAGGCGATCAGTGACGTACCACCCGAAGACCTTCCGCACCCACTCGGCCGCAGCCGGATCGACCGCGAGTTTGAGACGAGGGAGGCCACGCCGGTTCGTCTCGCCCTGCGCCGGCTCGCCCCGGTACCCGAACGTAACGGTGCCGCACACCGCGCCCCTCGCCAGCAGCCCCTCGTGCGCCGCGCGAATGTTCTCGACGTTCATCCCCACCACAAACTCATCCATCGCCCCGTTGATGCTCAGGAGCGCACGCCAGCGCGAGGTGTCAGCGGTGTCGATCCCCGACTTCACGAACACCGCGCGGGCGCCGAGTTCGACGACCTGCTCCTCGACGAACTGCAGCGAGCGGTAGGTCTTGCGGAACAGGCGGTTGGTGGCGAAGAAGAACACCACCTTCGCCGACCTCCTGCGCAGGCACTCCCGCAGCGCGTTCAGCCCCTCGCGGTCGCTCTTGAAGCCGCGCACCCCGAGGTCGTAGAACACGTTTTCTAAGGGAACGAAAACCCCCTTGCGGGCCGCGTCGCCGAGCATCGCGCGGACCTGGTCGGCGACCGAATCTTGGTGACGCGTCGAGTACCGCGCGTAGATTGCCCCGACCGGTGAGTCGGATCGGCGGGGGTGGCTGGCGTGCGACTCGGCCACGAGCGCGGCGACCTCACGCCGGGTACGCTCAAGTTTGGTCTCGGCCGTCTCGGAATCTGGCCCGCCGGACTCCGTCGCGCGGGCGGTGGAGCCGAGTGCGATCGCCGCAATCAGTGCGGAAATCGCAAGTAGTGCTAGCCGTGTTTTGTCCCGGTTTTGTCCAGGCGAGACCCCCAAACGACTAGGAATGACCGGGGGTATCGGGTGGGAACTAGACTGAGCTAAGTCACTGCTGGTACAGGAGTTAAGTTGTAAATTGCCGTCGTAGTTGGGGTTACGAAAAGTGGCCCGGACGAATCCCGCCCTCTCCGCTTGTGAAGTCCGACTTCCCCTCCCGGCCCCCGGAAAGCCCTAAATTATAGGGGTTTTCGGGGGCTGGAATCGGGTCCGCCCGGCACGCTGGTGCAACTTTGGTGCAAACCGAATGTACCAGAAGGTTCCGCCGCGATGTACCGGAAATCGAAAACCCCCACGCGGTTTCGCGTCGGCCGGGTCAGCGTCTACGAGCACCACGGCGCGTGGTGGGTGCACTACCGCGACGACGCCGGCCCGCACCGCAAGAAGGTCGCCGCCGACCGCGACCAGGCCGAGCAACTGGCCGCACGCGTCAACGCCCAGCTCGCCGGCCGCGAGCCGACCCTGCTGGCGTTCACGCCGGTCGGTGTGGCCGAGTTGCGCACGCAGTTCTTGAACTACCACGAACTCGTCCTGCACTCTTCGGTCGCCACGCTGAAGCGCTACCGCTCGGCGACCCGGCACCTCGACGACTTCGCCCGGACGCTGCCCAGGC
>CAXTPM010000546.1:0-4028 GCA_964245865.1 uncultured Fimbriiglobus sp.
CACTTAGCCGAGTCGCGCGCGGAACTCGAACTACTCGCGCGGCACTCCGGGCCGTTCGTGCCGTTCCTCGAAGCGCTCGGCGTGTCCGAACCCGATTCCCTGGCTGCGTCGCCGGAGGCCGTGATCCAGGCAATCGGCGGCGCCCCGGCGGCGTTCGCGCACGGGAACTACCTGGCCCCCGGCTCGGTGCCAGTCGAGTCGGCGGTGGTCTACTGCCCGCGCACGCACGCGGCGTTCGGCCATGCCCGGCACCCGCTGCCGGAACTGTTGGGCGCCGGGGCCACGGTCGCGCGGATCTCGACCTGCTTGTGCGGCTCGGCGGTGCTGTTCTTCTGCCGCCGGTGGGCCATGGCCACGGTCGCGCTCGGCACGGATAGTCTGGCGTCGTCGCCGGACCTCGACTTGTGGGCGGAAGCGCGCCTGGTGCGGCGGCTGTACCCGCAACTCTCGCCCTCAATCGTCGTGGAACTGGCGACCGCCGGCGGCGCGAGTGCCCTTCGTCTAACGGCCGAAGTCGGGTGCCTCGCGCCGGGGTTTCGGGCCGACTTGGTGGCGTTCCCGCTCCCCGCCGGGGTGGCCGACGCGCTGGCGTTCGCACTCGACGCGCCGCAGCCGCGCCGGGCGGTGCTCGCCGGGGGGGCGTGGGTGCGCGGGCCGCGGTTTTCCTGACGGCGCCGCGCCGGCCGTGCCGATAGTGCGGCGTTACAATGCGTGCGTCCCGACCGTTCAACCCCAGTCTCATTCAGGGGTGCCGATGCTGTTCGCCGCCGCGATCGCCGCGCTGCTCGCGCCCCCGGCCCAGGCTGCGGTGCGCGCCGACTCGCTCGCGCGCTACGGCGTGGGGCTGCTCCGAATCGCGGACGAGCGGCCGAAGTCGGCGCTGGCGCAGTTCGAGGCGTCGGCGCAAGTAGCCCCCGGCGCGGCGGCGCCCCGCGCCGCACTCGTGCCGCTCTACCGCCGGCTCGGCAGACCGAACGCGGCGGTGCGGGTCGCACGCGAGGTGTTGGCACTCGACCCGGCGGACGCGGCGACGGCGACGGAGCTCGCAGAACTGGAGATTGAGGCGCGCCGGCCGGGGGCGGCGGTGAAGGTGCTGCTGCCGTTCGCCGCGCCGTCGCCGCCTCGCCCGACGCTCTTGGCACTCCTCGCCCGCGCGGCCGAGTCGGCCCAGGACGGTCCCGCGCTGCAGAAAGCCGCCGGGGCCGCGCTCGCCGAGCCGGGCCTGGAGCCGCCCGCGCGGGCGCGGTGGCTAGAGCGGTTGGGCCGGGCGCGCGAACTCCAGGCGGACCCGCGCGGCGCACTCGCGGCCTACGGCGAAGCGGCGCAACTCACGCCCGGCGCCGAGAGCCGGGCGCGGCTGGCGTGGCACCGCTCCGGGGTGTTCCTGCTCGAAAAGAACGACGCCGACGCGCTCGCCGAGTTGCAAAGAGTGCTGGCACTCAAGCCCTCGTCGGTCGCGCCCTACGAGCGATACGCCGAAGTCATGAGGCGGCTGAAGCGCGAGGGGCAGTTGGCGCCGGCGCTCGAGCGATTATCCGGCGAGAACCCGAAGAACGAAGCACTCCGGTGGCTGGCCGCGGCCGAGTTGGGCGCGGCGGATCGCAAGGCGGGGCTAGCGCGGTTCCGGGAGTTGCTCGACGCGGCGACCGAGGAGTCGCCGTGCGGGCGGTACGTCGAGTTCTGCCGCGACTCGGGGTCGGCCGACGAGTTGCTCGACGCGCTCGACTCGTACTCGGGCGCCGCGCGATCCGGCCGGGGAGGCAAGGGGCCGCGGGGCGACCCCGAGCGCCAGGCGCTCGGGCGGCTGCGGGCACTCGTGGGGGCGGTGAAATCGACGCCGGGCGTTGCCGGGCCGCTCCTGGCGGCACTCCAGGCGCGGCCGGCGCGGCTGGCCCTGGCGACCGAGGACACGCGGAACTTGGTCGCGCTCTTGGCCGAGCGCGCCGGGCGGTTCGAGGTGCTGGAGCAGGTCGCCCGGCAGTCGGCCGACGCCGGCGCGGAGGGGGCGATCGAGCGGCTGCTGGCGGTGCTGGAGGCGGGGCGCAACTGGCGGGGCGTGCTCGAGTTGTGCGACCGGATCGACCGGGGCGGCGTCCCAGGTGTCAACACCGACTACTACCGCGCGGGCGCGTACTACGAACTCGGCGACGAGGCGGCGGCGCTCGCGGCGCTCGACGCAGCGGCGCCCAGGGTGCTCGACGCCACGGGGGTGCAACTGCGCCGGGCGACCATGCTCACCGGGGCGGGGCGCTCCGCCGACGCGATTGTACTCGTGAAGCGCATCCTCGCCGAAGCCCAGCCGCCGAAGATCGCCGTCGAGGCCGAGTTGCACCTGGGAAGCGCGCTCGGGGAACTCGGCCGGCACGCGGAGTCCGACGAGGCGTTCGAGCGGGCACTGGCCCTGGCGCCCGACTCGGCACTGGTGCTCAACAACTACGGCTACCACCTGGCCGAGACGCGGCGCCGCCTGGAGGACGCCGAGGCGATGCTGCGCCGCGCGGTCGAGATTTCCGAGGACGACCTGAGCCGCGCCGGCTCGCCGGACCCCGTGAGCGGCTCGTATGGCGACAGCCTGGGGTGGGTGCTGTTCCAGCGCGGGAAGTACGCCGAGGCGCGCTCGCAGTTGGAGCGGGCGGCGGGCACGGCGGGCAGCGCCGAGGACGGCACCGGTCCCGGCTCGACCGACGGGGTGGTGTTCGACCACCTAGGGGACGTGTACTTGCGCCTGAACGAGCCGAAGTTGGCGGTCGAGGCGTACCGGCGGGCGGAGAAGCTGTATACGGGGACGCACCAGGGCCGCGAGAAGGGGCGGGCGGCCGAGGTGCGGCGGAAGATTCAGTTCGTGGGCGGGTCTACTTCGCCGCCGTGAACGGCACCACCGCGATGCGCCCGGTCTCACTGACGAACAGGTACGCACCCGAGTTGTTGTCCTTGTAGACCTCGACCCCGACGCGCGGCGGGTTCTCGCCGCCCTTCGTGACCCCAGCCGGGCGGGCAAACAGGCTCAGCCCGTGCGAGTGCGTCATCGCCTGGCCGTCCTTCGATTCGGCGGGGTTCGCCAAGACCGCCACCGAGCCGGCGCTGCTGACGTACACCCGGCACGGCGTGTTGGGGTCGTCGTACACTTCGACGCCGAACGTCGGCGAGGTCTCGGCGAAGTCGCCCTCGCCGTGCAGCCGCACCCGAGGAGTCAGGGCGTAGAGCGGGCGGGCCGGCTGGCTGGTCGCCTTCGCGGCGGGCTTATCGGCGTCGGCCTTCGCGGGGAGCGTGGCGACCTCGCCGGCCTCCGAGGCGTACACCCACGAGTTGGTCGCGGCGTCGCGGTAGCACTCGACCGTCACGCTTTTCGTACTCGAACTGAACGTCGATTCGGCGGCGCCGCGAGCGGCTAGCACGAGCGCGTGGTGCGGGGCCGGGTCGGGCCGGTCCTTGCCCGCCGCACTCGGCAGGTCGGCGTAGGCGATGCTCCCGGCCTCAGTGACGTAGAGCAGCTTGCCGGTGGCGGTGTCCTTGACGGCCTCGACGCCGAGTTTCTTAGTGGTGGCGGTGAACTCGTCTTCGCCGGCCTTGCGGACCTGGAACTCGTGGGCGAACTGCCACTCGGCGCGGGCCTCGGTGCCGCCGGAGCGCGGCGCGCGGGTCGCGGCGAGGGCGCCCTTGTCCGTCACCGAGAGGGTCGTCTGCGTGGTCGGGTCGGTGTAGGTTTCGATTGCGACCCGCGCGGACTGCGCGGAGAACTCCTTCTGCCCGCCGGCGCGAACCCGCACGTCGTAGGCGTGGCCCCACTGCGGGCCGTTGCCGGCGGGGGCGGTGGCTTCGGGCGCCCCAGGTGGTTGGGCGGCCCCGGCGGCGAAACAGACGGCGAGGCCCAAGAGAGCGGCGGCGGAGCGCATGGGTTGCGACCTGGCGGGATACGGGGGCGGGCGAAGTCGCGCAAACCCTAGAACACACCGGCCGGGCGGGCGCGGGGTTTCGCGCGGCGGTGGGAAAAAGGCGCGGCGTGGCCCCGTCCGCCGGGGCGGGGCCGA
>CAXTPM010000547.1:0-4006 GCA_964245865.1 uncultured Fimbriiglobus sp.
AGCCGCGCCGCCTCGCCGGGCTGGTGCGCGGCGACCTCGACTGGATCGTGCTCAAAGCACTCGAAAAGAACCGCACCCGGCGCTACGACTCGGCGGTGGGGTTCGCCCAGGACATCGAGCGGCACCTGGCCGACGAGGCGGTGGAGGCCCGCCCGCCGTCGGCGCGCTACCGGCTGGGCAAGCTCGTGCGGCGGAACAAGGGTCCGGCGGCGGCGGCGGCCCTGGTGGTCGCCGCCCTGGGTGCCGGCGTGGCCGGCACCGGGTACGGGCTGGTGCGGGCCGAGCGGGCGCGGGACGCCGAGGCCGCCGAGCGCGTCCGGGCCGACGAGGGGCGGGTGGAGGCCGAGGCGGCCCGGCGGGGCGAGGCCGGGCAGCGGGCGCTGGCCGAGGCCAAGGAGGCCGAGGCGACGGCGGCCCTGCGCTTCGTCGAGGTCAACGTGCTCGCCGCCGGGCGCCCCGCCGGCCAGGACGGCGGGCTGGGCCGGGACGTGAAACTCCGCGATGCCCTCGCGGCCGCCGTCCCGGCCGTCGCCGGCCGGTTCCCCGGCCAGCCGCTGGTCGAGGCCCGGCTGCGCAAGACCCTCGGCATCTCCTTCGCCCAGTTGGGCGACCACAGAGCTGCCGAGGAGCAGTTCCGGGCCGTCCGCGACCTGTACACCGCCGCCCTCGGCCCGCACCACATCGACACGCTGCGGAGCATGAACAACTTGGCGAACAGCTTCGCCGCCCTCGGCCGGGACGCCGAGGCACTGGAACTCCGCCGCGAAACGCTGGCGCTCCGCCAAGCCCACCTCCCGCCCGGACACCCGGACACCGTCGCCAGCCTGAACAACTTGGCCGGCAGTTACTCCGACGCCGGCCGCCTCGCCGAGGCGGTCGGGCTGCACGAGCAGGCGGTCGCCGCCACGACCGCCTCCCTCGGCCCGGACCACACGCACACACTCACCGCCCGGCACAATTTAGCCGCCAACTACGCCGATCTGGGCCGGTACGCGGAGGCTCTAGCTCAGTGCGAGGAAGTATTAGCCAGGAGGCGGGCGACCCTCGGCCCGGACCACCCGGACACCCTCACTAGCGAGCGGTACTCGGCCGACCACCTCGCCGCCCTAGGTCGCCAGGCGGAGGCGCTCGCGCGCCGGGAACGGGTGGTAGTCCGGTCGATTTCCGTCCTCGGCCCGGACCACCCGGAAACCCTCTCCGCGATGCACAGCCTGGGGAACAGCTACGCCGACCTCGGGCGCCACCGCGAGGCGCTCGAAGTACGCGAGCGGTCGCTCGCCCGGTCGGTCGCCGTCCTCGGGCCGGACCACCCGGATACGCTCACGGCCATGCACAACCTGGCGGATACCTTCGATGACCTCGGCCGGGCCGCCGAGGCTCTGGCGCTCCGCGAGACGACCCTGGCCCGGATGACGGCCGCACTCGGCCCGGACCACCCGCACACGCTCTCGACGCAGCACGACCTGGCCGAGAGCCTCGAGGGCGCGGGTCGCCTGCCCGAGGCCGCGCGCCTGCACGAGGCGAACTTGGCCCGGCGTCGGGTCGTCCTGGGGGCCGACCACCCGCACACCCTGTCGAACACGGCCGCCCTCGCTCGGGTGTACCTCGCCCTTGGCCGGGCGGGCGAGGCCCGGCCCCTGTTCGACGCCGCCGCCGCCGGGTGGCGGCGCCGGCTCGGGTCCGACCCGCCGTCCCTCGCCGACCGCCTGGCGAAAATCGGGGCGACTCTGCTCGACTCCCGCGAGTACGCCGGCGCCGAGCCGCTGCTGCGGGAGTGCCTGGAGATCCGAGAGCGCTCCGGCCCGTCGGGCCGACTGACGGCCAACGCCCGGTCGCTGCTCGGGGCGGCGCTCTCGGGGTTGAAGCGGTACGCCGAGGCCGAGCCGCTACTGCTCGCCGGGTACGAGGGGCTGGCGGCGCCCGCGGCCGGGGCGGCGCCCGCCGAGTTCGCCGACGCCGCCGACCGGCTGGTAGCCCTTTACGCGTCCTGGCGGAGGCCGGCCGACGCCGCGCGGTGGCGGATCGAGCGGGCCAAGTACCCGGCCGAGGCCGCCCCGCCACCCCGGTCGAGTCCCAGGCGCGAACCGGCTCCCTAAAACATTGTGCGGACGGCGGAGCGGTCGGCGGAGTCACGCGGGCCGTCGGGGCGTTTGGGAAAGGCCGATCGCGGCCCGGCGCGTGAGTCGCCGTGTCGTTGGCCGCGGTTCGGCGGACGACACGGCGGCCGGCAGCGCTGTCGCCAAAAGTGAGATTAGGGGCACGCCGAGTGGACACGGTGACCGGGTCGGGCGGGCCCAACCGCTTACGAAATCGCCAAGCAGTTGCCGCTCCGCTGCTCGTGCGCGGCGGCCGGATCGACCCGGCGTGCCGGCCCTCGTCGTAGACTTCCTCGCCGGCGGCGACGGCGAGCGGCGGGGCGTGAGGGGCGCGGCCGGAAAACTCGACGGCCCTGGGGGCGCCGCACGTCGGCAGCATCCGGTGTCCTCCCGGACGTGCGCGCGGCGCTCAAGTTGTTCGAGAGCTACGAGGAGGCGTGGGAGGCGCCGTGCGGGCGGGCGGCGTTCGCCGCGGCGCTCGGGCCGGGTGATCTCGGTGTCGCACGCCGAGGGCGTGCGGTCGAAGGGCGTGGTCGCGGTATGGTACTGGGCCGACGCGGCGGGGTGAGGCAGCCGGGGCGGCTACTGTGCAGTCGGCGGGTCGCTATGCGCCGGCAACACGCCCCGCCTCCGCCCGGAGCTTCCGCCGGCCGCACCCGCCCTCCCGCCGGGCGGTCGCCTCCACGACCCGCACGACCTCATCGGCCGAGAACCCCCGGTCGAGCAGGTCGCGCTTGAGGGCGGCCTCCGCCACCGCCACCTGGGCGCCCCGCCACTGGGCGGCGGCGAACGCGGCCGCCGCGCCGCCGAACACGAGCGTCACGGACGCGAGGGCCACCCAGTCGGTGTCGGGCAGGGTCACGTTCATCGGGTCGCTCCGGGCGTCGGGGGGTCGGGACCAGTGCCCTTCGCCCGGCGAGGGGGCGGATTTGCGGGAGGGGGCCGGAATCGCGTGAGGGATCGCAGCCGGCCGCCCTTGCCCGCCCCCTCCCGCAACCGGATACTACCGGGATGACCGAGCACGACTGGCTGACCTGCACCGACCCCGCGGCGATGCTCCGGTTCCGCCCCGCCGCCCGGATCGACCTGATCGTGGCCGAGATACTGGGGCCGCCCGATGAGCCGCGCCTCCGGCCGGTGCAGGAGCGGCTGATGCGTCGCGTGCTGACGGCGGGCACCTGGGCCGCGGAGGGAGGGGAGCGGGCGGCGGCCGTCGTCCGGTGCCTGGTCCCGTTCCGCCCCCCCACCCCCGACCCCTCGTGGCTCACCCCGACCGTCGTCGGCCTGGCGAGGGCGATCTACGAGGACCGCGCGTTCCACAACCTGCCGGTCCTGGCCGACGCGCTGGAGGAGGCCGGCTGCTCGGACGCCGGGGTGCTCGAACACTGCCGGGGCGGCGGGGAGCACACGAGGGGGTGTTTTGTGATCGACATGCTGACGGGTCGGGCGTAGCAAAGCGTGAGGCGGCGCGCACGCCCCGGCATTCCATCGGGGGGCGCCGTGACGGGAGCCGAGTGGGAGAAGTCCGACGACATCGTGGCCATGCTCGACCACCTGGGCGAGCGGCTGACGGCCCGGAAGCGGCGGCTGTTCGCGGTGGCGTGCTGCCGGCGGATGCAGTTCGTGGCCGACGACGCGGCGGTCGGGGGCCGGGGCGCCGACTACCGGCGGGCGGTGGACGCCTCGGAGCGGTACGCCGACCGGCTGGCCACCCGGCACGAGCTGCGGAAGGCGCACGAGGGGGCGGGCGACGGCGTGTTCAGTAAGGCCAGCGCCCCGGCCTGCGGGACGAGTGCGGCTACTGCGTCGATCCGTTCCAGTCCGTCGCGGCCGCCGGGGTGGGGGATGTCTGGCGTGGAGTTCCCCACGAAAAGTGGACGGCGTTTAGCGGTGGGTTTGGTTGTGCGCCC
>CAXTPM010000548.1:0-4000 GCA_964245865.1 uncultured Fimbriiglobus sp.
CCCCGCGCCCGGCGGTAGCCCCGAGCGCATCACCTGGGCGTTCGGCGCGCTGCCGGGCAACGGCAGCAAAGTCGGCAAGGTGCGCGTGCGGCCGCTCAGGAACGGGCAGGTCAAGCTCGACGCCGAGGCCAAGGCTTCCGACGGCGCGTCGGCCTCGCAGCGGGCGACCGTCGCCGTCGGCCGCGCGGAACTCAAGCTCGCGCTCGCCGCGCTCCCCGAGGCCGAGGTCGGCGACACCGTGCGCCTCGGCGGCGTGGTCGCCAACGACTCGCCGGTACCGGCCGAGGGCGCGGCGGTGTTCTTTACGGTCCCGAAGGGGCTGCGCCACGCATCGGGCAAGGACGTAGTCGAGGCCGAGCCGCGCCTGGGCAAGCTGGCGGGCGACTCGCAGACGCGCTTCGGCCTCGACGTGAAGGTCGTCGAGCCGGGCGACCACCGGGTGACGGCGAACCTGACGGCCAAGGGCGGGCTGACGGACAAGGCCGAGGGGCTAGTCACCGCGCGGGCGACTCCGCTGCCCCGCGCGGCGCCCGCCGTGCCGGCACTTCCTCCGGGGGAGTTGACGGCCCTCGCGCCGCTGCCGCTCCCTGGGCCGAGGCCGGCGCCGGAGTTCCGCGAGCCGCCGCCCGCCGAGCCGATCCTGCTGCCCGCGCTCTCGGTCGAGTGGGGGAGCCTGCCGACGGACCTCGCGGCGGGCGAAACCCGCACCGTGAGCGTGCGCGTGACCAACGCCGGGCGGGGGGCCGCGCGCAACGTGAGGCTCACCGCCGGCGGCGAGGGCGTGCGCGCCGAGCGCGGCACCGGCGCCGACCGCGCCCCCGCTACGGCCAATGGCACCAAGCTCGCCTTCGGCGCGCTCCCGACCCTCGGGGCCGGCGAGGTGGCGGTGTACTCCGTCGAGCTGCGCGGCGACAAGCCGGGGCCAGGGCGAGTCACGGCCACGGCGACCGCCGAAAATCAGGCGAGTCCGGCACGCGAGGAGCAGGCGCTGCGGGTGGTGGGGAAGTAGGGTGAGAGGTGGGGAAGCAGAGTCGGGCTGAAAGCCCGCCGTCCGCGGCGGCGCGGAACCTTTAGCCCCCAAAGTTCCGCGCCGCCGCGGACGGCGGGCTTTCGGGGGTTGCTGCTTCTCGCCCCGCTCATCCGCCTTTCCCTAAAACTCCCCCATGCCCACCACCCACATTCGCAACGCGCGCGTCATCGACCCCGCGCGCTCCTTCGACGCCGTCACCGACCTCTGGCTCGCCGAGGGGCGCGTTGTGGCCCACGGGGCTTCCGCGCCGTTCCACGCCGCGCGCACCCTGGACGCGGCGGGGCTGATTGCAACCCCCGGCCTCATCGACATGCACGTTCACTTGCGCGAACCCGGCCGCGAGGAGGACGAGACGATCCACACCGGCACCCTCGCGGCAGTGCACGGCGGCGTCACGTCGGTGGCGTGCATGCCCAACACCGAGCCGGCATTGGACACCCAAGCCGCCGCGGAGTTCGTCATTCTGCAGGCCCGGCGCGCGGGGTTCTGCAACGTCTTCCCGTGCGGCGCCGTCACGAAGGGGCGCGCCCAGAAGGAACTCGCCGAGATCGGCGGACTGGTCGCCGGCGGCGCGGTGGCGTTCACCGACGACGGCTCCCCGGTCGAGAGCGCCGAGCTGATGCGCCGCGCCCTGGAATACGCCCGCATGTTCGGCAAGGCGGTGCTGGTGCACGCCGAGGTGCCCGAACTCGCGCACGGCTGGGTGATGGCCGAGGGGGCCGTGAGCGTGCAACTCGGCCTGCGCGGGATGCCGGCGGTGGCCGAGGAGATCATGATCTACCGCGACATTGCTCTGGCGGAACTCACCGGCGGCAAGGTCCACATCCAGCACGTCTCGAGCGCCGGCGGGGTCGAACTCATCCGCCGGGGGCGGGCGCGCGCCGCCGAGCTAGTCGCGGCGGGGAGGCCCAGCTTCCAGGTATCCGGCGAGGCGTGCCCGCACCACTTCACCCTCACCGACGAGTCGCTGCGCACGTTCGACTCGAACTTCAAGATGGCCCCGCCGCTGCGCACCGCCGCCGACGTGGAGGCCATCAAGGAAGGCCTGCGCGACGGCACCCTGAGCGTGATCGCCACCGACCACGCGCCGCACGCGCCGGAGAAGAAGGCCCGCGAACTCGACCAGTGCCCCAACGGCGTGGTCGGCCTCGAAACCCTGCTGCCGATCAGCGTGACGCACCTGGTCGAGACGGGCGTCTTGAGTTGGCCGCAGTTGGTCGAGAAGCTCACGGTCAACCCCGCGCGGGTACTCGGCCTCGACGGCGGCGCCACCCCGCGCGGCACCCTCGCGGTCGGGGCCGCGGCCGATGTCACGCTGATCGACCCGAGCGAGCGGTGGGTGATCCGCAAGGACGAGTTCCACTCGAAGTCCCGCAACACCCCCTTCGACGGCTGGCCGGTGGTCGGCCGCGCGGTGGCCACGATCGTCGGCGGCGAGGTGAAGATGGACCGGCGGTTCGGGGCGGGGCGGTAAGGGGCGGTGGGGAATAAATTGGCCGCCGGAGAGTCGTAGTGGTGGCGTCGCGGCAAACCGTCGCCCCCACTTCCGCGTCTTTCTCACACAGCGTGCAACTGGGGGCTGACGCCCGTCCGCTCGCCGGACCCCCGAGGCCATCCGCCATGCGCCCCCTCGCGCTCTGCGCCTTGCTTGTCGCCGCCGGCTGTAGCGCCCAAGCCCCGACCGGCTCGCCCCCGACGGCCGCGCGCCCCGCCGGCGTGCAGGTCGACCAGGCTACCGCGCCCGACCAAGCCGCCCCGCCCGCTAACGCCGCCCCCGCCGCCGGCATCCCGCCCGCCGCGCTCGCGCCCGCGCCGCGCCAGGTCATCTACAAGTCGGCCATCGACCTGGTGGTGAGCGACTTCGACGCCGCCTCGCAGCAGATGATCGGCCTGCTCACTTCCTCGGGCGGCTACGTGGCGAAGTCGGACGTGGGCGCCCGCACCGGGGTCGCGCGCACCGGCCGCTGGCAACTGCGCGTCCCGGCCGAGCGCTACCAGACGATCATGGACGCGCTCGCCAAGCTCGGCGAGGTCCGGCGCCAGACCGCCGAGGCGCAGGACGTGACCGAGCAAGTCGTGGACCTGGAAGCGCGGGCCAAAACCCTGCGGGCCGAGGAGGCCAGCCTGGTCGAAATCTTGGCCAAGCAGACGACCGCCGTCGATATTCTCAGCTACCGCAAGCAGATCACCGAGCTGCGCGAGACCATCGAGCGGCACACCGCCGTGGCCCAGAGTTTGCGCAAGAAGGCGAGTCTGTCGGAGGTCGAGGTGACGCTAACCGAGGGCAGGGCGTTCGAGCCTCCGGCCGAGTTGCCGAAGCCGACGTTCGGAGAGTCGGCGAACCGCACCCTCGCCGAGTCGGCCGAGGGCGCGTGGGGCGTGGTGAAGTGGCTCCTGCTCACCGCCGTGGCGGCGCTGCCGTGGCTCCCGGCAATTCTGCCGCTGGCGTATGCGGCGTGGCGCGTGGGGCGGGCGGCGCTGCGGCCGACGGGGGACTAGCGGGCGGTCTTCGCGTCCCCGAGCGGGGGGCGGTGCTCCGGCACGCGAAGACCGCGCTCACTCGGCCGCGTCGAGGAACAGCCCGCCGATCACGTGGGCGCCGGGCACGATCTCCCGCAGGAATGCCGGCAGCGCTGATGCCGGCACCCCGCGCCGCAAGCGGATCGTCAGCCGCCCCTGCGGCTCGTGAAATACGTCTTTGCGAACCTCCGCCAGAATGCCCGCCCCGTGCTCGTAGCTCGCGCCGGAGTCGGTCGCGCGCCGGCGGACGGCGAACGCCTCGTCCAACTGCCGCCGGAGCTTCCGCACGCTCGGCACGCGGGCGTGGCACAAGCCGGCACCGGGCGCGTGGGCTTCGGCCTGCCCCAAAGACGAACTCCGTCAGCGGGGCCGGCGGCTCCTCGGCAGACTCCCTGAATCTCTCCTCCTCGTCGTCGCACTCGTAGCCGCGCACCGGCGGGTCCGGCAGCG
>CAXTPM010000549.1:0-1471 GCA_964245865.1 uncultured Fimbriiglobus sp.
ATCGACACAATCTCGAACGCCGTCTGGGCGTCGAGCGCGTTGTGCAGCACGGCTTGCGAAATCATGCCGGGGTTCGCCAGCACTTCCTTGTGGTTCTCCGCCGAGCCGATGGCCCGCACGATCCCCTCGCCGACCCGCGCGATGATGGTCTCCTCGGTCGCCCCGCCGACGAGGCGTTCGAGCTTAGTCCGCACCGTCACTCGGGCTTTGGCGAGCAACTGCACGCCGTTCTTGCACACCGCGTCGAGGAACTGCTTGCCCTTAGTGGGGTCGGGGCAGTCGATCACCTTCGGGTTCACGCTCGTGCGCACGGCCTCCAGCACGTCGCGGCCGGCGAGGTCGATCGCGGCACCCACACGCCACGGCAAGTCGAGGCCGGCCTTGTGCGCGGCGATCACGGCGGCGGCGGTGCGGGGCACTTTGCCGCCGGCGAGGAAGTGTGACTCCAAATCCTCGGTGGTCACGCGCACCCCGGCCTGCACGAGCGCGATCTTCTGGTTGACAATCATCTCGTAGTTCACCTTGCGCAGCTTCATGCCGAACAGGCTGAAGATGTTGATGTTCGCCCCGGTCATCAGGCTCTGAATCCAGAGCCGAATGAACCCGAAGAAGATGAACATGAACACCAAAAATACAAGCGCGGCGATGGCCACGAGAAAGAGAACGACGATGTTCCAGTCGAACTCGCCGGTCTTCGCGGCCTGGGCCTGGGCTAAGAGTGCCACAACGGTTCCTTTCGGGTACGGTTCGATCAGAGTCGGCGCGCCGCGCGCCACGGCGCGGCGGTTAGTTCAGGCCGTCGAGGCCGTCGAGGTTCAGGTCTCGCAGGGGCGCCGGCGTCTCGACCGGCCGCACCACCAACGAGGTGCCGCGCACCCCGACGCACTTGACATACGTATTCGCGTCCAGCATCGGCCCCTCGCTGATGGCATCGACCCGGCGCCCGTCGAACACCGCCACCCCGCCGGGCCGCAGCGGTGAGGCGGTCTGGCCGATCTGCCCCTTGAGCAGCGCCAGGTTCGAGCCGTCGGCCGCGCTGGTGTCCGGCCCCGTCTCCGGCCGCGTCAGGGCGCTCGACAGCGAGAACCGCTTGTAGGTCGTGGCGACGAGGTAGCTCACCGCCGGGATGCCGACCGCCGCCCCGACTAGCCCTGCCGCGGCCTCGTAGCGGCTGCCGTACATCAACAGAACGCCGACCGACGAGGCGAACGCCGTGAGCGCGACCACGACCAAGATGCCGGCCGTGGGCATCAGGAACTCGGCGACGAGCGCGACGATACCGACGCCGAACAGGACGAGCGCGACGGTCTGATACCACTCCATGCCGACGCCCCTTGTTCGTGAGTTAGACTTCCCGCACCACGACGCGCGTGCTCTCGACCTCGACCACCTGCACGCGGGAGCCTGCGGGGATGAACGAGCCGTCGCTGACGACATCCACAAAGTCGTCGCCGAGGCGCACCGTGCCGGC
>CAXTPM010000549.1:1481-3998 GCA_964245865.1 uncultured Fimbriiglobus sp.
GTAGGCCGAGGATGCGATTTTCCATGAGTGGGTTAGGTGTTAAAAAGAACGTCATGCTTCCCTTCGGTCTGCATGACGTTCTTTTTTGATTAATGATTAATCGGGGCTTCGATGAGCAGAAAGCGCGTGTCGGCGGCGCAGTCCAGGCGCACCGTGCCGGCGGGCCGCAGCACCGTCACCGTCACGCCGACCGCGCCAAGTAGGTTCGCCGCCGCCGCCACGCCGGGCAGTTCACTCGGCGCGTTGTCGTCGGGAGCGGCGAGCGCCATGCGGTTGCCGAACGGCATGTGGGGCAGGTAGCGGATGAGCACGATCGACGCGCACCCCGCCGCGACGAACGCCCCGAGATACTGGGCCATCTTACTGCCGAGGCGCACGAACTCCGCGCTCGTGGTCGGCAGCGGGCCGTCCACGAAGCCCACGGTGGCCAGACCCAAGCCGCCGATCATAAACAGGATGCCGAGGATGCCGGGGATGCCGAAGCCCGGTAGCACGAACACTTCGAGCAACAGTAGCACCAGCCCCAGCAAAAACAGCATCCCGGCGAGGAACGCGACCTGCCCGCTGAACTGCGTATTCGCCCAGAACACCAGAATAAAGCAGAGCGCCGCGATGATGCCGGGGATCGTCGTGCCCGGCACCTTGATTTCCAGGAACAGCCCGATGAAGCCGATCACCGCCAGCAGCACCGTCACGGTCGGCATGCGAATGAAGTTGGCCAGGCGGTCGAGCCACGCCGGGGTGGCGTCGCGCATCTGGGAAGCCGTCAGGCCGTAGCGGGCGTACAACTCGGTTTGATCCCGGTTGGGCACCGTCGCCTTGGCCAGCCCGTACTCCTCGGCCTTCGAGGCGCTCAGCACCAGCGGCTGCCCCTTGGCTTTCACGCGCTTGTCGAGCACGAACTCGGCGTCGGCCCCCCTCGCCGCGTCCTTCTCGAACTCGTCGTCGGTCAGGAAGCGCTTGGCCCGCAGGTCGCCCTTTTTGTGGACGCGCACGATCCCGAGGTCGGTGTTGATCAGCCCCTCCACGATCAACGGCGGGTAGCCCTGCTTCTCCGCGAGTTCACGCAGGCTACTAATCCAGAACTCCGGCGACGGGGAGCTAAGTTGCTTCCCGGCCGCGGTGTCGAAGCCGCCGAAGGTGGATTCGAACTCGGCCGCGTCGTCGGCCCCCTGGGACTGTGGCGCGTCTTTGCGCAGGCTCATCACGATCTCCGAGCACCCCAGCGCCACGATCGCGGCGGTGTCGGGCGCCTTGTCGGGGACGAACGCGACGACCTTGATTGCGTCGGCCCCCTGCTGCAACTCGATCAGCTTCTCGGCCAGCTCGCGCGCCGCCTGCGGGTCGCCGCCGCTGCACTCGAGCTGGAGAATCACCACGGTGACTTTGTTGCGGGCCGCGTCGGTGAGGATGCGGCCGACGCTCTCGCGGGTGCTGGCGTCCACCGGGCCGCGCAGGGTGTAGCGGGTGCCGACGGGGGTTTTGCCGCTCTCGCCGCCGGCGCGCAAGCCCTCGTCGATGCCGTAGGCGGTCACGAGTTCGGCGCGGCTCCCGGCGCCCCCCTGGGCCACGCCGAATTCTCGCAGCGCGGCAGCGTTCAACAGCGCCACCCGACCGGCCGGCGCGGGGGGCAGGGCGGCGTTGTCGGCCACGGTGACGCCCTGCGCCGCGAACTTGGGGCGGTCGCGCAGATCGACGTAAAACGCGGCGCCGTCCTTCTCGCCCCTCCGCAGTTGCACCGCGCCGTCAAACATCTTGCGGGCGACGGCCAGCTGCGCCGGGCGCGCCTGGCCGACGAACAGGTCGTAGGCGTTGGCCTGCAAGCCCCCAGGGGCCGGCTCGCCGGGCGCGACCACCTCGCCGACGCTCGCCCTCGGGCCGACCACCAGTTCCCCGCAGGTGAGGGCCGGCAGCACCGCGTGCCCCGTGAGCTTCTGGTGGACGTACGCCACGGTGCGGACGCGCGACTTGCTGATGGTGTCGGCGAGGTCGTAGCACGGCCCGAAGTCGGCCGTCGCGGCGTCCTTGTCGGCCGGGTTGAAGTCGAACACGAACGCCGTCGCCGGCCGGTCGCCGCTCGATGCGGCGGTCATCTTGGTGCGGATGCCGGCGACGACCTCGCTGGTGATCGGACTCGGCACGGCGAAATAGACGCCGCGCGCGGCCGGAACCTGGGCCGGGGCGCGTCCGGCGACCAGCGTCAGAAAGGCGAACGCCAGGGGCAGCGCGAATCGGAGTCGGGTGCAATCAACCATTGCGGGCGTCGTCCGGGAGTGGGGCCGCGGGGACGGGTCGGTGTGGGGCATTATAAGCAACCGGGGCGGGCGCCGCCAAAAGGATCGGGAGAAACCCCCCAGACCGTGCGGCGGGGCGCGCGGGAGTGGTGCAACGGACTTCGCGGCGGCGGGAGCGGGATTGCCGATCCGCGCCCGGAATCAGCGGGCGATAGCTCCCGGCGCGGTGAATCACCACCCGGCCCAATTTGCCCAGATTGTCACGCAAGTTCGCCCGCGCCCG
>CAXTPM010000550.1:0-3991 GCA_964245865.1 uncultured Fimbriiglobus sp.
GAAGCCGTGCTTGTTGTTCACGAGGCCGTTGCAGAAAGCGGCCTCGGCCGGCGAACCGCGCGGTCCGATGATGAGGTCGATGTGGGCGACCTCGTTGCCATCGCCGACGAGGGCTTCGCCGACCATAACCTTGTTGATCTTCGCCATGTGGGGTTTCTCCCAAAGTCTTGAAAAGACGTGACCGCCCCCGAGCTTCAGGCGCGGTCGGCAGCTATCCTTGTTCACGGCGTCCAGTCCATCGAGGGACCGGACCGGTTAGCCCGGATCGCGGCGCGGACCCTACTCTGGGGCCTTGCCGGTAACAACCCTGCGCGGGGCGTCCGGCCTGGCAATTTATTCATCGCCGGCCGGAACCTTCGTTTGAGTCGGCGAAATCTTGACCGGGCCGGTCGTTTTGGGCCCCGGTTTCGAGGAGGCGGGCGAGAAACAGCGTGGCCACCGTGAAGTCCGCGCGCCCCGTGGCGCGGAGCTTGCCGAACGTCTGCGCGTACTTCGGCGGCATCGCGGCGACCAGGCGCGCATCAATGGGGAAGTTGGTGCCCGAGAGCTTGAGATCAATCTGCCGCTCCTTCCCTTCGGCGCCCACCGTACCCGTGAGTTTGACCGGGCAGCCGCTGGCGAGGCCGTCGAGGGCGACGGCGAACTCCGGCACCCCCTCGGGGGTGCGCGCGAGCTTCACCGAGCCGCTTAAGGATTCGACGGGGTAGCGAAACTTCTCGTAGGCGATGCTGAGTTTGTGCGGCCGGATGTCGTACTCGCGCCTGAGCGCCCCCGCCGGCGTGCGCGCCACGCTCACGTTGATATCGACCGTGCCCGCGGGGTTGAGCATCTTGCGCGTGCGGGTCGCCGCGGCGGGGAGCTTGGCAAAGAGATCGTCGTCCAGGGGGACTTCGCGCGCCGAGAGCGTCAGCTTTTCGAGGCCGAGTTCGGCGAACTGCTCGAACCCCGGCTTCTTCCCTTCGGCTGGCGAAGGGGCGCCGACCGCCGCGAGGATGTCGGCGACGGGCCGAGTTTCGAGCGACAGTTCCAGGGGCGCCGCGCCGAGTTTGCCGGTCGCCTTCTCGACCGTCACCCGGCCGTCTTTGTACTGCAGCGCGACGTTCAGGTGCTCCAGCGGCCACGGTAAGCTCGGGTCGTCGTAGCGCCCGCCGTGCAGGTCGAGCTTCACATGATAATTCGATTGGCCGAGTTCGTTGCGCTTCAGGTCGGCCCGCACGCCCAACTGCCCCGACAGGGGGGTGAGGTGCTCGGCGAGTTCCGGCGAGAGCTTGGCCACCGCCGGCATCAGGTCCGAAGTCAGCGCGAGTTCGGGCACTTCCACGTGCAGGTGTAGCGTCGGGTCGGCCCGGCGGAAGCGCGCGGTCAGCGACACCGGCACCGTCAGCCCAGGTGGCTGCGCGGAACCGCCCGGCCGGGTGGCGAGCGTGAAGTTGGTCTCGATCCGCACGTCGGTGAGCGGGTCGTTGAGCAGTTGGAACTTGAACCCCGTCAGCGTCAGCGGCGGCAAGGGTTCTGCGCGGCGGTCGGTGAACTCGACGGTGGCGTTGCGCACGATCACCGCCGGGAGCGGCGCCCCGGATTCGCGGTCGGCGAGCAAGCCCTGCCACGACCACCCGTCGGCGGTGCGGGCGACCCGCAGCGTCGGCCCGTCGAGTTCGACCTTGCGGATGACGAGTTTGCCGAGGTGCAGCCTCTCCTTGTCGTGCGCCACCTTGAGGTACGGCGCGCTCAGGATCGGCGCCGCCTCGCCCTTGCGCGTGACCACCACGTTCGTGGCCGTGACGCCCCCGAACAGCCGCAGGTGCGCCGACTCGACCTCGATGGTGGCGTCCGGCATCCGCTCCTGCAAGGCCGCGATGAACAAGAGCCGCACGCGCTCCGGGCCGACGTACTCCCCGACGGCCCACGCCAGGGCGCCCGCGCCGCCCAAGAGAGCAAGTACGGTCGTGCGGATGAGCCAGGAGCGCAGGGAACCCATCCGGGGCCGTCCGGGGCATTTGACGAGTGACAGGGGGCGGGAGTATGCCCACGCGGCGGGTGCGCGTCAACGGCGAGTGGGGCGGGGCCGTCTACGATCTTCTGCAAACCCTCAACTACCCGCGTTGTGTCACGAGTCAATCGAGAGGTAGCATCGGCCTAAACTGTAAGCCGCGCGAACGCACGGTCGGGAACAATCGGGTCGAGCTGACGAACCTGGAATCCGCCGCGATTGACTCGATGATAACCATGCGGTGTAGGAGCACGAGGGAGACCGGCGACGGCGAAACCGAACTAATCGCAACACCCGATGGCGTGTACGTTCTCAAACTCAGTTCGTGGATTACCCGCCACATCGCAGCCTTCAATACCGCGCCGTCAGTGGAATTAGCCAACACGTCCGCGCACGTGATTACGGGCTTGATGAAAAAGCTCGGTTGTCCACACTTTTTCATCTTCCCTACGGGTCAAACGGAAAACCTGAAGCGGCTTGATGCCGCCTTCGGACTCACCGAAGGTACGCCAGCGCCGGGATGTCGATAGCGGCAGCCGGTAGTAGCGCAGCGCGGGGATCAGCAGCCCCACGGCGAATGCGGCGTTCGAATCGCGGATTGTCCCTAACCCCGTTCTTTGACAAGCCGTCGGCGGCGAGTTCCGGCCCTAGTCCGGTCCCCCGCCCCCTTACGACTCCCACAAATGTGCGGCGGGTGGCCCTACATAATTCTGGTTAGGAACGTGCCACCGCCCGCACCCGACTCGTGCGACCAATCCGACGCTACCCCTCCGCCCTACACGAGTTCCGCAGCACGCCGATCCCGTGAATCTCCACCTCAGTCACGTCGCCGGGCTTCAGGTACACCGGCGGCGTGCGGGCCGCGCCCACCCCAGGCGGGGTGCCGGTGAAGATCAAATCACCCGGCTCGAGCGTCGCCACCTGCGACAGGTACGCGAGAATCTGCGGCACCGTGAAGATGAACTCCCGCGTGTTCGAGTCCTGCATCGTCGCGCCGTTGAGCCGCAGTTTCACTTGTAAACTGTGCGGGTCGGTCAGTTCGTCGCTCGTCACGACCACCGGGCCGGTGGGGGCGAAGGTGTCGAACGTCTTGCCGATGCTCCACTGCTTTTCGGGCTTCTCGAGCTGCCAGTCGCGGGCCGAAACGTCGTGGCCGCAGGTGTAGCCGCCGACGTAGCTCATGGCGTCGGCCTCGGGGATGTTCTTGCCGCGCTTGCCGACGACGATGACCAGTTCGGCCTCGTAATCAACTTTGTCGGAGACGCGCGGCAGGACGATCGTGCCTTCGTGGGCGATCAGTGTATTGGGGTACTTGCAGAACAGCACCGGCTCGGACGGAATCGCCTTGCCGCCCTCGATGGCATGGTCGCGGTAGTTCAGGCCCACGCACAAGATTTTCGCCGGGTCGGGCACCGGCGGCAGGTAGGCCGCGCCCTCGACGGGGTAGCTAATCGATCCGGGGCGATCGACGGCCTCCTGGACCGCGAGCCGGACGTGCTTCGACCCGGCCAGGATCAGGCGCACCGAGTTGGGGAGTCCCGGATCGGTGGCGGCGAGGTCCACATATCGGTCGCCCTTTTGGGCGACGGCGCGGGGTCCGGCCGGGGTCGAGAGGGTCGCCAGGCGCATCGGGCCGCTCCGCGGGGTGTCGTTCGGGTCGGGGTGTGCGGCTATTGAATGCAGGGGCGCGGCGGTGGCCAGTGCGAACCTTCGGCCGGCATCGCCCCTCGGTGGGGGTGCGGGCGGATTCGCCCCGGTTCGGCTTGCCCGCGCCGGGGGGCGCCGCTAGGATAAGACTCACATTCCCCTGTAGCTCAGCGGTAGAGCAGCCGACTGTTAATCGGCTGGTCGTAGGTTCGAATCCTACCGGGGGAGCTTTCCTTGTTCGTCCCATCCCGTCCCAGATCGTCCTGATTCGCCACGATTTCTAGCGTTCCGCCAGTCCCCCTGATACTGGCGTCTGTCGGCCCGTTCCCAGTGCGTCCCGGCTCGTCATGGCCG
>CAXTPM010000551.1:0-3970 GCA_964245865.1 uncultured Fimbriiglobus sp.
CCGTTCACCCGCTCTTGATGGCGTCGGACGCGGTGAACGGCCTCACCAAGTTGGCGGCACTCGCCGCGGCCGAGCCGCCCAACCCGGCGCTGCTGGCGAGCACGCTCGACGGCGGCGACGACGCGAGCCGGCGAGCGGCCCTGGCGGTGCACCTACTGCTCGAACGAGCGGGGACCGACGGCGTGCCGGACTTGCTGCTGCAAGCGCTGAGCGCCAAGGCGCCGCGCGTCCGGCTCGCCGCGGCCGGGGGACTCGAAGCGTTCGCCGACTCGGCGGGGTTCGCGGCGTTCGTGCAGGCGCGGCTGAACGACCGGGGCGACGACGCGGCGTGGAAGCTCGCGCCGGAGCTGTTGGACAGGCTCGCGGCGGTGCTGGCGTTCGCGCCGCCGCTCAGGCGGTTCGAGGCGGCGCTGCTGTTCGCCCACTTCGGCGAGAAGGAGCAGGGGCGCTTGGTGGAAGCCTGGGGGGTGTACAGCCGCCGATACGCCCCCGATGTCGCCGCGGCGTTCGCCCGACTGAAGGCGGCGAAGTCGGCCCTCACCGCCGCCGAACTGCGCGAGCTGGCTTTCGGCGCGTATGTGGGGCTCGTGCGCGAGCAGGGGTCCAATGCCGGGAAGGTGCGGCAGACGGCGCTCTCCCGCGTCGCGGCCCTGGCGTCGGGCGATGCGGCCTACGCCCGCGCGGCCCGGCCGGTGCTCACGCAGAGCCTGGCCGACCCCGTGCAGGCGGTGCGCTCGCAGGCGTTCGACCGCCTCCAGGCGCTCGGCATTCCCACTGCCGAACTGGGCGCGGAAGCCCTCGAAGCCGGGCACACCGACCTCGGGGTGCGCGGGCTGGAACTGCTCACCGACGGCACCACCGGCAAGGAAGGCCAGGCGGTGCTGGAGCGCGTGATGCTCTCGCGCACCGACGAGTTGGCCACCGAGGCGGCGAAGCTGCTCGCCAAGAGTCAGGGCACCACCCCGGTGGCGGCGCGGGCGCTCGAGGCCGTGAGCGAGCCGCTGCGCGCCCAAGCCGTGGCGTGGCTGGCCGAAGCGTTCGACGCGGAACCGGCAGCGAAAGAGGGGCTGCGCGGGGCGGTGACTTCGCGCTACCGCCGGGTACGCGAGGAGGCCGCATTCGCCCTGGCGCGCAAGAAAGACCCCGCCGCGTTCGACACCCTGGCGGCACTGCTGCGCGAGGCGACCGAGGCGAAGCGGCAGGGGCGGATCATTGAGGCGTTCGCCGAGTTGGGCGACGCGCGGGCGGTGAATGTCTTGCTCGACCGCATCGAGACCGACCCGACGGGGACGGCGGCGACAGCGGAGTTGTTCGAGGCGGCGGGCAACTTCCGGCTGGAGGAGTCGGCCGAGCGACTGCTGGGGATGGCGACCGCGCGGAAGAGTTGGCACGGCGACGCCTACGACGCGGCCGTAGCCGTGTCCGGCTTCGACCAGATTGGTGGACTCCCAGACCCAGACGAAAACGAACTCGCGTTCGAGAAGGCCGAGCGTGAGTTGCACCCGCTGCGCCCGGCGGTGCTGGCGCGGATCATCGAAACCAAACTGGCCCTCGGCCAGTTCGAGGCGGACAACGGGCTGATCGGGGCCGCGCGCGTGAGTCGCGGCCGCGACACCGACGCCGTACTGGCGACCCTCTGCGCCAACGCCGACGAGGACATCCGCCGCGCCGCCCTCAGCGCGGTCGGCTGGCGCGCCAAGCACCGCGCCGGCCCCGTCGAGCCGCTGCTGAAAGCCCTCAAGCACAAGGACGCCACGACGCAATTCATCGCCGCCGAGGGGCTAGCGCGCGTCGGCCGCTCCGAGGGGCTGGCGGTTCTCTTGTCGGGCCTCGAATCGATCGACGACGTGGAGTTGCGGCGGCGGGCGGTGCTGGCCCTGGGCGAGTTGGCCGACGCGCGGGCCGTCGATACGCTGCTCAAGCTTGCCGGCGAGGACGGGCACGCGCTGCAGGAAGCCGCCGCCGAGGCGATCGGACACTTGGGCAAGTCGGCCCGCGCCGAGGAGGTGGCCAAGACACTGGAGCGGCTGGCCAAGTCGCCCCAATACGGCGTGGCGGCGCGGGCGCTCGCCGGACTGCGGCACCTGAACACGGTGGCGGGTTGGCGGATCGTCCGCGCGAAGGTCAAGGGTTCGTCGTGGCAGGTCAAAGAGGCAGCGTGTGAGCAACTGGGGTACGACGCCGACCCCGCGTCGCGCGCCCTCTTGCTCGATGTGCTGCGCGCCGAGTCCGACGACGACACCCTGGGGGCGGCACTCGACGCGGCGCTGAAACTGTTCGGGGCCGACTCGCTCGAGCCGTTCTACGCGGCCGTCGAGAACGGGGACGCGGCCGACGCCGAACTCGGGCGCTCGGGGCGCGCGCCCGTCGAGGTGGTGTGCGACAAGGGCGACGCGCTGCGGCTGCTGGCGATCTTCCCGCGCTGCTCGCCGGCGGTGCAGGAGCGCATCGAGTCGGCGCTCTCCGCGCGGCCCAGCGTGCCGGCGGCGGAAGCGGCCGAAGCACTCTCGCACGCCGACGACGCCACGGTGCGGCTGGCGGCGCGGCTCCTGGCCGGGGCCGAGGCGCCGCCGGCGAGCGCGACGAAGGCACTCGCCGAAGCGCTGAAGGCGTGGCGCACCAGATGGAACGAACGCCGCGCGGCGTTCGACCGCACGGGGGACCGCCGGCCGCTGGACGCGGCGTCGGCGTGCCTGCAAACTCTGCTCTGGGCCGCGACTCGCTTGAACGCGGCCGGGGACGCGGCGTTGGAATTGGCGGCGGCGCGGGCGGATGACGCGCTCGCCAAGCCGCTGCGATTGGACGCGCTGCGGCTCTTGGCGTCGGCGCCGCCGATCTCCAAGAAGGCACTCGCGCTGTTGGAAGCGCTCTCGACCGACGCCGACGCCGATGTCCGAACGCTCGCGTCGGCGGTGCTGGCGGTGGCCGACCCGGCGCGCTCGGCGAAGCTGTTGGGCGCGCACCTCTCCGACCGGCCGACGTTCAACCGCGTCGTGGCGTCGGGTGTTTCCCCGGCCGAGGCCGCGCGGCCGGCGGTGTCGAAGGCGAATCAGCAGTCCGTGGCTTTGCCGGCCCTGATTCGCGCCAAAGACGTAGCGGCGCTCGGGGCGGTGGCGAAGGACCGCAGGGCGCCCGAGGCGGTGCGCCTGGGGGCGGTCGAGGGGCTGGGCTTCATGGCGGACCTCGCGGCCGAAACCGCACTTTCTGAGCTACTCGCCGGGGCGGGCGACGACGAAGATGTCCGCAAGGCGGCGTGGCGGGCGCTCAAGCGCAGCCGCCGGGCGCGCGGCAAACTGGCGATCACCGGGGGGGCCGGGGCGTGAGTACCGACGGCGATTCGACGACGGTTGAGGCGATCCCCGAGGCGGCGACGCCGGCGCACCTGAGCTACGCCGGCAGTTCGCGCGTGGCCACCGCCGGGGGCGCCGCGGCGGTGGAGTTGTACGCCAACCGCGACCGACCGATGGTGCGGTTTTCGGGCACGGTGCGGCAGCCGTTGCGGCTGCGCGAAGCCCTCTCGGCTCTCTACGCGGTGGTCGGCAGCGACTACCGCTACAAGCCGAAGGACCGCACGCAATACCTGGCCTACTTGCGCCTGAAAAAAGAGACTGCGACCCAATCGATTTGGCAGGCCCAACAAGCGTACTTCGGCTGGCTGCTCCGCAACGACCCGCTCTTGTTCTGCATCCTCGACCCCGTGGTGAGCGTCCACCCGGACCAGGTGATGTTCGAGGTGTTCGCGCGGGACGAATCGACCTACGCGATGCTGGCCGTGAGGCGCGGGGCGTTCGAGGAAGTGGAGGGCGAAGCGGCGTCGTGCGGGACGACCAACATCGACTTCAGCGACGCTTTGTACGCGAGCATCCAGCAACTGCGCGACTACCGGCCGACCAATGCGTTGTTCCCGTCGTACCACCTGCCGCAGGTGCGCGAGCATGCCGCGGAAATTTATCGCGAGGCGCTCGAAGCG
>CAXTPM010000552.1:0-3967 GCA_964245865.1 uncultured Fimbriiglobus sp.
GCCTCGACGACCCGGCACTCGTGCAGGCGTTCTACAACGCGCGCCGGGCCCAGCTCGTCTCGGGGGAGGTCGAACCCAACGCCGCCCACCGCGCGCTCGCGGGCGAGCACCACCACGCCCAACAGCGTCCCCGCGCCGGCGAGGCGAAGCCAGAAGCGGCTGGCCTTGCCGTAAGTTTTTTCGAGCGACACCACCGCCCCGACGGCCGCGAGGTCGGCGTCGGAGTAGCGCTGGTATAGGCTCTCTTTGGTCGGCAGCTTCACCGCCGGGAACGTGAACTCGGTCGGCAGCGTCTCCGCGCCGTCGGTGGCTTTCAGCGTGATCGTCCAGACGCGCTCGGAGACCACCGCGTTGCGGTCGCGCTCCGAGTCGAACTTCTTGACCGCCAGCGGCACCTCCTCGGTCTTGGCGATGTCGAACCCCGCCGGCGCCCCGGCCCCGGCCAACTCCGCGAGGTCCGGCACCAGCCCGATGGCCGACGCCTTGACTTCGAGGATCAGAATCCCCTTCTCCGCCTGGCGCTCGTCGAGGGTCTGGGCCACGCTGATGTCCTCGGCCGGGCGGGGCGCGCCCTTCTCCGGGCGGCAGTCGATGGCCACCGCGCTACTGGTCGCGGGCAGCACCACGAAGCCGGACGTATCGAGGAAGTCGAGGTCCATCTTCAAGGCGGGCAGCTTATCGACGTGCGGCCCGCGCGCCTTGAGTAAGAGGTACGCATACGGCGTGTAGCGCCAGCCGTACTCGGTGCCCGCGCGGCTCGTGACCTTGTCGTCCTGGAACGTCACACCCAGCACCTCGAACTGCTCCTTGAGCGCCTCGCGCGTGGCCTGCTCGAAGCGGTCGCGGTAGTCCGCCGGGGGCCGGCCGTAGTTGTAGCTGTAGCCCATGGTGGTCTGGTTCTGCAGGTACTTGCCGAACCCGCCACTCTCGCGCTCGATGTCGCGGGTGTGCTTGAGGTTCACGAACACCCCGAACGCCCGGCCGTGGCCGACCTCGGTGCTGCCGTCCACAATGCTTTCGAGCTTGAGTTCGCGGTTGAGGTCGCCGTAGTAGTCGTAGAGCTTCCGCGCCTCGGATGCCTGGGGGTGGTCGCCGACAACCTCGAACCCGGCCTTGAGGTAGGCGAACTTCACGTGCGGCTTGGCGCCGCTCATGCGAGTGAACAGGTCGTTGGCGAAGCGGTCCAGGTGCTTCTTCGCCGCGACGCCGGGGAGCGCCATCAGTGCGGCCCTCACGCGCGCCGGCTGCTTCGCGTCGGGCTGCTTCTCCTCGGAGATGCCGCCGAGATCGACCGCCCCGAGGCCAGCGGCGAACCACTGGTTGAACAGCGTCTGCGACTGCTCGTCGTCGGGCAGCCTGCCCACGACCTTGGCGTAGGCCTCGGCGGCTTTGGCGAACAGATCGAAGCTGGCCGCGCGCTTGGCCGAGAAGTCGGCGGCTTTCTCTAACTCCTGGCGGTAGTTCACCTCGTCGTGCAGCAGCGCGGCCTCGGCGGCGAGCAGCGACCACTCGCCGGGAAATTTGGATAGCCCGTCGGCCACCGTCTGCCGGGCCACGGCGTAGCCGCGCAGCACCTCGGCCTCGATGTCTTTCTTCTTGCGGTTGGTCTTCGACTGAGTCTGCGTGCTCTCCACGCGCCAGATGCTCGTCAGGTTCTCGCGCATCTGCTGCGCCAGCCCCGAGATGGTGCCGGGGCGCAGCGTTTCGAGCGGGCCGAACACCGCCTGGATCGCCTCGGTCTTGTACACCTCGGCCGAGCTGTGGCACGCGGTGAACGCCTTCACCTGAATGTCGTCGTCCAAGGGCCGCACCGGGAGTTTGCGCACGCGCCCCAGCCACTTGGCGAGGTCGGCCAAGTTGCGCTCTTGCTTGGAGCGCGTGAGCGGGATGCCCTCGGCGCGCTGCTCGAACGCGAAGAAGAACCACGAGTAGCGGTTCTCGTTCCGGGAGGCGTTGGGGTCGTGGCTGCGCGTCCAGGCCCGCAGCCACTCCTTGGCGAGTTCGCGCGCCTCCTCCGGCTGCGACTTGGCCAGTTCCTCGATCAAGGGGAACGCCTTCTCCTCGTCGCCGGCCTTCAGGTGCAGCCGCGCGAGCAGGTCCGCCAGCTTGGGCCGCACGCCGGGGTTCACGGCCGCGACCCACTCCGTGCCGGGGCACTCCTTGAGTACGTCGGAGACCAGCACCGGCATCGGCAGGTTCTGCTGGCGGTACATCATCTGCTGGTAGTTGTCGTCGTCGCCGCCGGAGGAACTCACGGTGACGCTGCTGTAGTAGATGTTGCCGTAGATGTCGCGCCGCACGCGCGAGCCGCCGGCCGATCGGTCGTGCTGGCGGCTGAACTCGGCCTCCTTCTGCCACGCCAGCGCCAAGAGTGTCAGCGTCGGCCCCCACTCGCCGGCCTTGGCGGGCGCTGCCTTCAGCAGCGCTTCCACGGCAGTGCGCTGGAGCTTCAACGCATTGAGGCGCGAGGCGGTGTCGTAGGGCTTCCCGGCGATCCCCTGCGCGGTGAGCGTGCCGACGGCCGCGAGGATGGCCGCGCCCCGCGCCGGCTCTTTGGTGAAGCTGCCGTCGAGCCAGGCCTGCCCGAGTTCCTTCTCGACGCGCGGCGCGAGTTCGACCGCGCGCAGCAGCGATTCCTCTTGGTCGGCGCGCTTGGCGGTGGGGTTGGCCAGCACCGACTGCACCGCGTGCCAAGCTTTTTCGAGGTTGCCGGCTTTTTGCTCCTTGGCGTGTAGGCTCACGAAGTGCCGCGCCAGCAGGTTCAGCCCCTCGAAGTCCCCCTCGGCCGACGCCTTTTCGGGAGTCGGCAGGAACGGCCCGGCGTAGGCGGGCAGGTTCGCGGCAATCAGGAGCTTGGCCACCTCGCGCGGCGCGAACGGCCCTTTCTCCGCCTGGAACCGCGCCACCACCACTTCGGGCAGGGCGCCGGTGCCGACGACACTTGAGAGCACCCCCGCGAGGGTAGCGAGCGCCGGCTTGTCGAAGCCCCTGGGCGCCATTAGCGCCACGGGGAGGGTGCCAACCACCGCCGCGCGCTGCGGCACGAACGCGGGGTTGGCCACGAGAGGCGCGGCGGTGGCGAGGCCGAAGAAGTCGTCCAAGGTGAGGGCGTTGCGCTCGGCGTACTGCTGCCCTGGGCCGTTCTGCTGCATCATCAGCATCTGCGCCTGCTCGGGGTCCATCCCCTCGGTGTTGGGCTGCTGGTTGCGCGGCGGGCCGGCTTGCAAGGATTTGGCCAACTGCGTGTACCCGGCGGTCGCCTCCTCGTCGGGCAGCGTGGCGAGGTAGTCTTTCACTTTCGCCCACTCGCCGAGTTGGACCATCTTCTGGAACGCGGCGAGTTCGTCGGCGAGTTGCTTCGCCTCGGCCGGCGACTGCGCCGGCGCGGCCCCGTCGCCCCCCGGCTGGCCGGGTTGGCCCGGCTGCCCCGGCTGCTGGCCGTCGGGCGGCGCCGGCGCGGCCGGCTCGTCGTCCTTGGCATCCTTCGACTTGGCCGGAGCCGACCACGTTTTCAGCACCGCGCTCGGCCGGCGGTCGAACGTCAACGCCTTGAGTTTCGTGAGTCGCGGCGAGAGCGTGGGCTTCGCCGGCGGCTTGGCCTCGGCGCTCTTGGCGTCGCCCTTGCCCGCAGTCTTGAGGCTCGCCGCCGCGCCGCCGACCAGGCCGGCGAGCGCCTCGGACTTCGGCGCCGGCGCAGCCTCGGGCGCGGCCGGTTGGGCCGCGGCGACCGGGCGCGGGGCGGGCGCGATGGCCTGCGGGGCGACGGTGTACGTCCACGTCAGGTTCAGCGGCAGCAGGGCAGCGCCAGGCGGCGCGGTGGGGGCCGGAGCGACCTGCGCGAACGCGCCGGCAGCAAGGGCGAACAGCGCGAGGGCGGCGAGCGGGCGGCGGGGCATGGCGGAATCTCGGATCGGAAGCGACCTCACCCCCCGGCCCCCTCTCCCAGGAGGAGAGGGGGAGAACCGTA
>CAXTPM010000553.1:0-3960 GCA_964245865.1 uncultured Fimbriiglobus sp.
GGTCACCAAGGACGGCGAGCTGCGCAACCTGCTCGACGACCCCGCGCCGGCGGTGCTCGAGCAGATCAAAAAGATCGAAGACCCCGAGGGCGCGCTGAGCATCAAAAGCTCGATCGCCATCGCCAGGGAGAAAATCCCCGTGACGCGCGCGAACAGCGTGCCGAACGCGGTCTACGGCGTGGCGGTCTGGACCGACGCGGTGGCCAGGGTGGGGGCGAGCAACAACTTCAGCGTGTACGTCGGCGGGCTGTCCAACGGCGTCGCCGCGCAGCAGTCGCCCGACGGCTCGGAGACCGTGTCGCGCAAGACGCTGCAAATCGACTTCGTGAAGCCGACGGACATCACTTCGCAGCGCGTCGATGACATCCGGCCGAACGACAACAACGGCGTCGGGTCGGACAAGTGGATATACCGCGCGGTGCCGGTGAAGCGGTAAGGGGGGTTCGGATTAGGAAACCGCCAAGGCGCCAAGAGCGCCAAGGAAGACGCCAAGAAGAAGGAACTTGAGGTGGAAGAACCAGCGGCAAGCGTCGATCATATGGCCTTTGCCGTGATCGGCGCTGCCATCGAAGTTCACCGCCTGTTCGGGCCGGGCTACTAGGAGAAGACCTACGAGGAGGCGCTGGTTATCGAGCTGAAACTGAGAGGCATTTCGTACTCCCAGCAGCACCCCGTCGTCGTGACCTATAAGGGCCACCCCGTTGGGGAAGGCCGACTCGACCTTTTGGTCGGGAGCGAGTTGGTCGTAGAGTTGAAAGCGGTCGATGTCGTGGGAGAAGTTCACAAAGCCCAAGTCCTGTCCTACCTCCGCGCCACCGGCCTGCCCCTTGGCCTACTCATCAACTTCAAAGTCCCGATCCTGAGGGACGGCGTTAAGCGCCTAATCTTGTCGGACCATTAACTCGAATCTTCTTGGCGTCTTCCTTGGCGCTCTCGGCGCCTTGGCGGTCTCTTAGGTTTTCACCCCCTGCGCGGCCTCCGCAGGTCGAACAGCCCGAAAATCTCGTCCTCGGTCAGCCCCATATTTTCCGGCTTCTCCGACGACGCGAGTAGCTCCAAGAACATCGCCCGCTTCTGCTCGATAATCGCCGCAATGCGCGCCTCGATGGTGTCGCTGCTCAGGAAGCGCTTGACCGTCACGGGGTACTTCTGGCCGATGCGGTGCGCGCGGTTAATCGCCTGGTCTTCGACGGCCGGGTTCCACCAGCGGTCGAAAAGGTACACGTAGTTCGCAAACTGCAAGTTGAGGCCGACGGAGCCGGTGCCGTAGGTCATGAGTAGCACGTGCGCCTCGGGGTCGGCGCGGAACTGCTCCAGCACGGCCGCGCGGCGGGCCTGCGGCACGCGGCCGTGGTATTCGAGGGGGCCGAAGCGCTCGAGCGCGGCGCTCAGGAGTTGCAGCGGCTCGACCCACTGGCTGAATACGATCGCCTTGCGGCCGTTCGCGGCGACTTCTTCGAGGTCGCTTTCGAGTTGCGCCAACTTCGTGCTCTCGCCGGTGAGCGGGTCGAAGTTGCAGATTTGCTTGAGGCGCATCACGAGTTGGAACACGTGCTGGAGCGTGATGGTCTCGCCGAGTTCGTTGAGGTGCACCACCCCGTCGTTCTTGGCGCGGTCGTAGGCGCGGCGCTGGGCCGGGGACAAGTCCACGACGAGGTCGCTGACGGTCTTCGACGGCATGTCGTTCAGGACATCGTCCTTGGTGCGCCGTAGGATGCTGCCGCCCGTCACTTGGGCGAGTCGGGCCATCGGCGTGTCGTCGGGCACCAACCCCGGACTGACGAACGCGAACAGGTTGATGAGGTCGTCGGCGTGGTTCTCGATCGGGGTGCCGGTGAGCGCCCAACTGCGCCCGCGCGGAATCGCGCGCACCGCCTCGGCGGTTTTACTGTCGTGGTTTTTGATGCGCTGCGCCTCGTCGAGCACCACCACGTCGAAGTAGATGCCGCCCTGGCCGAACAACTCGGCGTCGCGGGTGATCGCCTCGTAGTTAATCAGCTTCAGCGGGCAGTTGCTGCTGCGCCACGCGGTGCGGCGCTCGTCGGGGTCGGTCGGGAAGACCTCGAACGGCAGGTCCGGCGCCCACAGGGCCAACTCGCGGCCCCAGTTGTGGATCAGCGGCTTCGGGGCCACCAAGAGTGCCGAGCGAATTTGGCCGGTGTGGAACAACAGGCGCAGCGTGAGGATCGCCTGCGCGGTCTTGCCGAGGCCCATCTCGTCGGCGAGCAGCGCGTGGTGGCGCGGCATCAGGAACGCGATCCCTTCGAGCTGGTAGCCGAACGGCTGGAACGGCACTTCGAGTTGCCCGCCACCCTGGAATAAGCCGCTCAAGGGCGGTTGGAGCAGGCACAACAGCCGGTCCTTCATCAGCACGGTGTCGGCTGAAGGGCGGAGCCGAACGGGGTTCGGCGCGGGCGCGGGCGACTGGTCGGGCAGTGGCGGCGCGGGCACTCCGGCCGGCGGGGGTACGAGTTTGGAGGGGGGCCGCTCGCGGTCGAGTTCCGGAGGGGGCGACGGGAAGCGCCAGCCCTCGGTCGAGACGCCCAACTCGAGCCGGACGGGGCTGCGCGTCCACGGCCCCTGGTTCAAGAGCCGCAGTTGCCGCGTGTCCGGGACCAGCTCGGGGCGGCTAGGCGGCACGGGTCAGCCCCCCGCTCTTGCGGGCCTCGGCCATCGCCTCTTTGATGCGCCCGAACGGCTCGGCGAGGTCCAAAGTCGGGTCGAGCCGGGCCACTACCGCCGCGAGGTCCGGCGACTCGGCCTCGCCCCGGCGGGTGCCCACCGCCAGCCCGCAGCGCGCCCCCGCCACCGGTTCGACCCCGCCGGGCAAACTCGCCGCGACCAGCAGCGTGGGGATGGCCATGACCTGAGCGAGCGACAGCGCGGCGGGGTGGTCGGTGACCACCAGGCTGGGCAGTTGGTACGCCTTCTCGATGAGCGTGCGGCCGATGAGTTCGCCGTGCAAATACTCATCGATCGTATGACCGTACAGAAGCTGCTGCACGCGCGTCGGGCAGACGGCGCTGCTCAAGCGGAACTCCAGCGGGCGCCCCCACGAGTTCGTCAAGAGGTAGCCGCCGCTGACGCCGGAGTGGTCGGCGGCGAACGAGAGGAACCCCACGCTCAGCGGCACGGGGCGCGCGGCCGGCTCGGCGGGGGCGGCGAGCGTCGGGGACTTCACACTCACGGCGTCGGCCTCCGAAGACAATGGCGGGGCGGGGGTCGGCGTGGTAGTATCGGCACGACCGGCACGAGCGCTTGACGGCGATGCGCCGGGGACGAGACGGGGCGTGGGGTGAATTAACCCGATCAACTTGGGCGCGATTCAGCGAAGCGGCGTTGTCCCCGGCCCGGCGGGCGCGGATAATACCCGCACACCAACTAGCCGCGAACTTGCCAGGGGACGCCGAATGTCCGTCGAAGAACCGAGCGCCCCCGCCCCCAAGCCCGTCCCCGGCCCCAGCCCCGTCGAGGCGATCAAGGACCAGTCGCGCTACCTGCGCGGCGGACTCGCCGAGGAACTCGCCGACCCGGCGTCGGACCACTTCAGCGAGGACGCCAAACAGCTCCTCAAGTTCCACGGCAGCTACCAGCAGGAAGACCGCGACGCGCGCAAGACCCGCCCCAAGGGCGCCGCTGCGGGCAAGGCGTACATGTTCATGATCCGCCTGAAGCTCCCCGGCGGGAAGCTGAGCGCCGAGCAGTACCTCACCGTGGACCGATTGGCGCGCGAGTACGCCAACAACACGATCCGCGCCACCACCCGCCAGAGCATTCAGTTCCACGGCATCCTGAAGGGGAACCTGAAGAGCACCATCGCCGGCTTCAACGAGGCACTCGTCACGAGCCTGGGGGGGTGCGGCGACGTAAACCGCAACGTGCTCGCCTGCCCCGCCCCCACCGGCGACCCCGTGCGCGTGCAGATGCAACAGTTGGCCGACGCGGTGGCGTACCACCTGG
>CAXTPM010000554.1:0-3959 GCA_964245865.1 uncultured Fimbriiglobus sp.
CGCCGGACAAGTCCCAGTTGACCCGGTGCATGCCGGGCGTGGTCAGGAGCTTGTCGAACGTCTTCACCGACTTGCCCGTGGCATCGACCACCTTGAGCGAGAGTTTCGCAGGCTTCGCGCCCAGGTAATACTCGATGGTCGCGCCGCGCGTCGGGTTGGCGCCGACGAACTTGCGGTCGGTCTTGCTGTAAGGCGACTCGCCGCCCAGGCCGAGCTTCCACCGCGTCGCGGGACTCGGGGCGAACAGTTTGGCCGCGTCCTTCATGGTACTCGGCTTCATCTGGCGCAGGCTGGTGATGTCCGCGATCCAGATGCTGCGGCCGTGGGTGGCCGCGACGATCTCGTTGGCCACGGTCGGCTGGGCGAACTCGTGGACCGGCACGGTCGGCAGGTTCGCCCCCAGTTTGGCCCAACTGCCGCCCCGGTTGATGCTGACCCACGCGCCGAACTCGGTGCCGCAGTACAAAATATCCGGGTTGGTGATGTCCTCGCGCAAGCACCGGGTGCTGCCGAACTTCGGCAGGTTCGCGGTGATCGGCCTGAACGTCGCCCCGAAGTCCTCGGTGACGAGTACATACGGCGCGTCGTCGTTCGAGCGGTGCGCGTCCAGGGTCACGTAAGCCCGGCCGTCCTTGTCCTTGCTGGTCTCGATGGTCGCCACCCAGCGCGGCCCCGGCACGCCGGCTTTCAGCAGGTTCGCGGAGATGTCGGTCCACTTCGCGCCGCCGTCCTGGCTCACCCACAGGTTGCCGTCGTCGGTGCCGGCGTACAGCACGTCGGGGCTGCGCGGACTCTCGGCAATCGCGGTCAGGCTCCCGGATTTGGTGCGCGTGAGTTCGGGGCTAATCTTCTTGAGGTTGTCGCCCTTCTTCACGCTGCGGAATACATATTGCGCGCCGCAGTAAAAAATACTCGGGTTGTGTGAGCTGAGGATGAACGGCGTGTTCCAGTTGAAGCGGATCGGCTCGTCGCCCTGGGTGCGCGGCGGGCGGATCGCGGCGAACTCGCCGGTGCGGAAGTTGCGCCGGCTCATGAAGCCGTTCTGGCTCTCGGCGTACACCAAATCCGGGTCGGTCGGGTCCACGCGGCACACAAACCCGTCGCCGCCGGACACCGAAACCCAGTCCTCGTTCACCGGCCCGTAGCGGCGCAGCGCGTGGCTGGGGCCGCCCCAACTTCCGTTGTCCTGGAGTCCGCCGTAGACGCGGTACGGCCGGCGGTTATCGACCGCGACGTGGTAGAACTGCCCGAGCGCGAGGGTGTTCAAGTGGTCCCAGTTCTTGCCCGCGTCGTAGCTGACGTAGAACCCGCCGTCGCAGCCAATGATCAGCCGGTTGGGGTTCGCCGGGTCCACGATCAGCGCGTGCGCGTCGGCGTGCACCCCCTGCGAGCTGGCCATCGCGGTGAAGCGCTTGCCGCCGTTGGTGGACTTGTACAAGACCGGCGCGTCGGAGAGCGAGTAGATGACATCATCATTCGTGGGGTCGAACTTGACGACGCTGAAGTACATCGGCCGGGGGTTGAGACTGTTGACGCGCGTCCAGGTGTCGCCGAAGTCTTTGCTAATGAAGATGCCGCCGGTGTTGACGCCGTCGGCGCCCTGGCGGGCCTGCACGTTGGGCTGCTGGCCCCCGAGGCCGAGGCCGTAGGGCTTCGTCGCCGTGGTGCCGCGCGCCGGCCCCCCGCCCCCGCCGCCCCCGAAGGCGAACGGCACATCGACTAGCTCCAACTCCAGTTCGCGCTCCTTGTCGTCGCCCCCCTTGACGGCGAGTTTGACCTTCGCGCCGACCTTGCGCGCGTCTTCGACGCCCGGCCCCACGCGCAACGCCCGGAGGAAGCCGCGCACCGACTCGACCTCGGCGCCGTTGACTTTCGTCACCACGTCGCCGACCTTCACGCCCGCCTTGTCGGCCGGGCCGTCCTTGACGACGCTCGCCACCTTCACCGGCCCTTGCGCCAGTTCCGGGGCGAACCCCGGCAGCGGGAGCGACTGCGGGCCGGGGTTCGTCGTCGGGCTGGACGGGCTGTTACGGCCCGCGCCCAGGGTCAGCTTGTAGGTCGTCTCCTGCGTGCCGCGCTTGGCCACCAGTTCCACCAACTCGCCGGCCTTCTTGTCGCCGAGCAGCGCGCGGAAGTCCTTCACGTCCGCGACCTTCTTGCCATCGACGCTGACGATAATGTCGCCGTCCTTCAGGCCCGCCTTCTCGGCCGGGCCGTCTTTGGTGACGGCGGTGATGGTGAGGCCGTCGCCGCTGCGGCCGAACGTCACGCCGACCGAGGGGGGCGCGTCCTTCTTGGGGGCGTCCTTCTTCGGCTCGTCCTTCTTGGCCGGGGTCCGCTCGCCGAGCGTCACGGTCAGGGTTTCGTCCTTCTCGCCGCGCTTCACCACGAGTTTGAGCGCGTCGCCGGGCTTCTTGTTGAGGAAGTAGTCGGTGAGGTCTTCGTACTTCTCGACCTTCGCGTCGTCGATTTTGGTGACGACATCGCCGGCCTTCAAGCCCCCCTTCGCGGCCGGCCCGCCCTCGGTGACATCCGAGAGTTTCGCCCCGCCGTTCTCGGGCGCGTCTTCGCCGACTACGCCGAGGTAGACCTTCGAGAGTTCGCCGGTGCCGACCTTCTCGGCGTCGATGATGGCGACGATTAGCCCCTTGGTCTTGCGCGACACGTCCAGCCCGATGCGGCCCGTCTTGACCGTCGGCAGGCCCGACTTGGCCGACGCATCGGAGACGCGCTTCCAGGTCTTGCCGCCGTCGGTGGACTTGTGCAAGCCCCCGCCCGCGCCGTGGGTGACGACCGGCCCGTAGGTGTCGGGCACCGGGGCGTCGCCGAAGAAGCCGTCGAACTCGTCGCGCTTGCGCTCCCACATCGCCGCGACGATGGTTTCGGGGTCGGCGGGGTCGAGCGCCGCGTCGATCACGCCGGTCTTGTCATCGACGTAGAGCACCTTCGCCCAGGTCTTGCCGCCGTCGGTGGTCTTGTACAACCCGCGGTCTTCGCTCGCACCATAGAGCCGGCCGAGGGCACCCACATACACGATGTCGGGGTTCTTGGGGTGGATCAGAATCTTGCCGATCTGGAACGTCTTTTCGAGGCCCATGCGGGTCCAGGTTTTGCCGGCATCGACCGACTTGTACACGCCGTCGCCGTAGCTCACGGAGTTGCGCGGGTTGGCCTCGCCGGTGCCGACCCAGACGATGTTCGGGTTCGCCTGGCAGACCGCCACGTCGCCGATGGCCACGGTCGATTGCTTGTCGAACAGGATGTCGAACGTGGTGCCGTTGTTGGTGGTCTTCAAGAGTCCGCCGGCGCCGGTGGCGACGTAGTACGTCGTCGGCTCCTTCTCCACCAGCGCCAGCGCGGTGACGCGCCCGCCCATGTTCGCGGGGCCGACGTTGCGCCAACTGAAGTGGCTGCTGACCGACTCGGGGAGCATCCCGTCGGGGCTAGTGTTGGCGGGCGTCTTGGCGAGCTTGAGCGCGTCGAGTTTCTTTTGCAGTTCGGCCATTTGCTTTTGGATCGCCTCGACCTCGGCCGACTCGCCGCCGGTCGGCGGGGCGTCGGCGGGGGTGGGCGTGACGTAGAGGGCGGCGAAAGTCGCTACGAGGCAGAGCCGGCCGAGCCAGACGCGCATTGGGGTCATCCGCGGGGGTCGAGGTGAAGGATGCTGCGGCGGGAGAGTTTGCAGGATGGGTAGTCTATGCAGCAGAGCCGGCAGTCGGGTAGGGGCGGCGTGGTGAGGAAATGGTGAGAGAGGGGCGCGGTGCGGCGGGTTGTGCGGGCGGGGCTGGCCGCTAGGGCGTATTGACTGAAAGTAGGTGGTTTTGTGGGTCTAGGCGAGCATGATGTTGATCGACGCAACCCACACGAAGCCCAGGTAGTTCCTCGCCCGCTTGTCGTACCGCGTCGCCACCCGGCGGTACTGCTTGATCCGGGCGAAGTAGCACTCGACCGCGTTCCAC
>CAXTPM010000555.1:0-1817 GCA_964245865.1 uncultured Fimbriiglobus sp.
CCAGCCCGCTGATCCGCGCGCGGCGCACCTGCGACCTCGCCGGCTTCCCCGAGGCGGCGGTGGACGCGGACCTGGTGGAGTGGGATTACGGCGAGTTGGAGGGCGTCACCACGGCAGACTTCCGCAAGACGCGCCCGGACTTTAACCTGTTCCGCGACGGCCCGCCGGGGGGCGAAACCCTCGCCCAGATCGGCGCCCGCGCCGACCGGGTGGTGGCCAGGCTGCGCGCCGCCACGTCGCCCACCACCGACGGGGCGGGGGACGTGCTGGTGTTCTCCAGCGGCCACTTCCTGCGCGTGCTGGCCGCGCGCTGGCTCGGCCTGGAGGCCGGGCAGGCGCGGCTGTTCGCCCTCGGCACCGCGTCGGTCTCGGTGCTGGGCTACGAGCACGAGCAGCCCGCACTGAAGCTCTGGAACGACACCTCGCACCTCTTCAGTTGAGTGGAAGCGGTCATCCTCATCGGCCTCCAGGCGTCCGGCAAATCGACGCTCTGCCGCGAGCGCTTCTTCGCCACGCACCTGCGCCTGAACCTCGACATGCTCCGCACCCGGCACCGCGAGCGGCGGCTGCTGAGTGTGTGCGTCGAGACGAACTTGCGCTTCGTCGTCGATAACACCAACGTCATGGTCGCCGAGCGCGCGGTGTACGTCGCCGCCGCGAAGCACCACCAGTTCCGCGTCGTCGGCATCGTGTTCCGCACCCCCGTCGCCGAGTGCCGGCGCCGCAACGCGCTGCGAACCGGCGCCGCCCGAGTCCCCGACCGGGCCATCGGCGCCACCGCCGCGCGCTACGAGCCGCCGGCGCTCGACGAAGGCTTCGACGAACTGTTCGCGGCGGACCCCGACGGCGACGGCTGGCGCGTGGAGCGGCTGGCCGGGGGTGGGTAGAATGGCGGCGGACTCTTCGGCAGAGGGGCGGGTCATGGCGACGGGGACCGAGTTCGACGCGGCGGCGATGGCGGCGTGGCACGCGCAGCAGCACATCGACATCGATCCGGGTGTGGTGGCGATTTACCACCTGCCGCGCGGGGCGCCGGAGCGGCAAATTCGGCTCCTAGAGGTGAACGACTTGGCCGTCGATCTGGCCCCCCTCGCGCCGCTGGACTTCGGCGTCGATCCCGGCGGCGCCGAGGGGCACACGCTCTTGGTGCTCGACGTGACGCCGGCTCAGTGGGAGCGCATCCGCGTCGGGCAGCTCGCGCTCCCCGAAGGCTGGTCGCTCGACGGCGCAGCGTGCTACAGCCCCGCGACGGCATGACTGCCGTACAGGCGCTCTGGTGGGAGCAGGCGCGGTCGGATTGGGCAGTGTTTGGCACGCTCAGGTCCGGCGGGGCGGCGGACTGCCACGCGCTCCACTACCTACAAATGGCGACCGAGAAGCTAGGCAAGGCGTACTTCAGCGCGACGGGGGCGCCGGACCCGACCCACGTCGCCCTCGTGCCGTTCCTCCGCGCGCTGAACCACCGCTCCGCCTCGCAGCGCGACCGGACGGCGGTGTGCCTCTGCCTCGGCACGCGCGCCGGGCTGAAGGCGTGGACCAAGGCCGTGCTGCCACTCGCACTTGAGGTGGAGCGGCTCGCGCCGTCGCTGGCCGGCGACGGCCCGAACCCCGAGTACCCCTGGCCCCGCGCCGCCCCGACCCACTGCCCGGCGACCTACGCCTTCCCGACCTGGGCGCGGCTGACCCGCACCGTGCAGGGCCGGCAACTCCTCGCGGTCCTCGACTCGGCGATCCTGAAGGGGATGCGCTGGCGGAACATCGGCCCCGACCGCGGCGGGCGCTCGATCGCCGTGAGCGGCGTGAAGGGGCGGCCGCGC
>CAXTPM010000555.1:1827-3954 GCA_964245865.1 uncultured Fimbriiglobus sp.
AAATCTCCCCGCCCCCCACGCCGCGCCGAGGAGACGCCGCGATGCCCGACGCCCCGTTCGCCCCCGGCCCCGTGCCGCGCACCGTCCGCACCGCCGCCGGGGGGATGCAGCGCGTGCCCGACGGCTGGGAACTGCTGCCGCCGGGCGACGCCGCCCTCACCCGGCGCGTCAAGAGTGCCGGCGAGACGTGGGCGGTGGCGGAGAAGCGCGGGCGCAAGCTGTTCTCGCGCGGCGTCTGGGCGCCGGCCGAATACATCCGCGCCGCCGAGGCCGAACTCGCCGCCGAGCGCGCCGACCCGGCGCACGCCCGGCGCAAACTCGCCGACGCGGCCCGCCGAGACAAGGCGCAGGCCGAGTACGTCGAAGACTTCACGGGTGCGGTGCGCGCGTTCCTGGCGTTCCACCCGGCGCACGCCGACCTCGCCGAGCGCCTGGCCGTCGCCATCGGCGCCCACGCCACCCCGGTCGGCAGCGGCACGGTGGCGCGCACCAAGCGCATCCCCGTCGAGGACCGCGCCCGCGCCGCGACCATCGCCTGGCTGCGGCACGCCACCACGGCCTACGACCGCATGAGCATCGCGCGGGTGAAGGGCAAGCGCCGCGAGGTGAGGCGCGACCTCGCCCGCGCCTCGGTGGCCCTGCTGGAAAGGTACCGGCGCGGCGAGCCGGCCGGGGCCGAGTGCCCCCTGGAGCGCGGCCTCGCCGGCGCGGCCCCGGCGGCTCGGGCCTGACTCGCCGCGCGGACTGAGCCGACCCACCGACCAATCCGCGGAACGGACGCCCCCCCATGACGACTGCCGCCGCCTGCCTCGCCGCCGGGATGCTGCTCGCCGCCACCGGCGCGTGCGGCTACTACGCGCTGCTCACGACGCTCGGCTGGTGGCCGCGTCGCCCGGAGCCGACCCCGACGCCGGGCCTGCGCCTGGCCGTGCTGGTCCCCGCGCACGACGAGGAGGCCACCGTCGCCACCGCGGTGCGCTCGGTCCTGGCGTCGGGCTACCCGCGCGGACTCCTGGAAGTCGTGGTGGTCGCCGACAACTGCGCCGACGCCACCGCGCGAGTCGCCCGCGCCGCCGGGGCGACCTGCCTGGAGCGGACCAGCCTGCAACGCGGCAAGGGTCACGCCCTCGCCTGGGGTCTGCCGCAGGTGCTGGCCGGGGGCGCCGGTGCGGTGCTCGTCCTCGACGCCGACTGCCGAGTCGCGCCTGGCTCGCTCGCGCAACTGGCGTCGGCCGTCGGGTGCGGGGCCGGCGCGGCGCAGGCGGCGCTGCGCGTGGACCCCCGCCCCGGCGCGGCGGGGCTGGTGGCCGGCGTCGGCGCGGAACTCGACAACGCCGTCTCGGCCGGGCGCGACCGGCTCGGCGGCTCGGCGGCGCTGCGCGGCACCGGGATGCTGCTGGCGCGCGGCACGCTCGAAGCGCACCCGTGGGGCGAGTGCGGGCTGGCCGAAGACGCCGAGTACGCCGCGCGCCTGGCCCGCGCCGGGGTGCGGGTGCGCTTCTGCCCCGGCGCGGTCGTCTCCACCGCCGCCCCGCCCACGGCCGAGGCGCTCTCGGCCCAGCGGCGGCGCTGGCGCGCGGCCCTCACCCAGTCCGGGCCGGGGCGTCTCCACCGCGCCGTGGCGAGCAAGCCGCTCGTGCTAGTGCAACTCGCCGCTACTGCGGCGCTAGTGGCCCTCGCCGCGCCGCTGCTGCCGGCTCCGCTCGCCGCCGCTCTGGCCGGCTGGCTCCTCGCCGTGGTCGCCGCCACGGGGGCGGTCTACGGGCGCGCCGCTAGCCGGGCCGGGGCGGCACTCGGCGGGCCGCTGGGCCTGCTCCGCGCCGGCGCGGCGGTGATCGGGCTGGCGGGCGTGGCCCTCGCCGGACTCGCCGGGCGGCGCGAACTCGTCTGGGCGCGCACCGCGCGGGTCGCCTCCGGCGAGCTGTGACCGCCGCGCGGCCGCACCGGCTGGCCCGCCATACCGCGCCGGGGCCAACCGTGCGCCTGAGCTTCGACGACGGGCCGCACCCCGAGTTCACGCCGCGCGTGCTCGAACTGCTGGCGCAGTTCGGCGCGACGGCCGACTTCTTCGTCATCGGCGTGCGCGCGGCCCGCCACCCCGGACTGATTGCGGCGACCCTCGGGGCC
>CAXTPM010000556.1:0-3947 GCA_964245865.1 uncultured Fimbriiglobus sp.
CCGGGGCGGGTTCAACCCTGCCTCGGCGGGGCGAATCCTAGCCCGGATTTTTCGTCGGCCACAAGCCCACTTTCCGCCCCGAACTGGTAAGCCTGGGGTTCCACATAGAACTAGGGGGTTTGGGCAACAAGCGGCGCCGGTCGTGCCGGCTGGGGCGCGCGGTTCCACTTGCGGGCGTTCCACACGCGCGGTATCGCCTTGACGCCGGCGAATCTGTTTCTGGGGCGGGACCAAGCCGATGGACGCGACTAAGCCAGTGAGTTCCCCCCGCCTCGGCCGCGGCCTCGACGCGCTGCTCGGCCAGGCCGCGCCGGCCAGCTCGGCCGGCTCGGCGAGTGTCGAGATCGGCCGCATCCGCCAAAACCCCTACCAGCCCCGCAAGCGCTTCGACGACGACGAACTCAGCCAACTCACAGAGAGCGTCAAAGCCCACGGCGTGCTCCAGCCGGTCGTGGTCCGGCAGACCGGCGACGAATACCAACTGATCGCCGGCGAGCGCCGCCTCCGCGCCGCACAAGCGGCCGGGCTACAGATGATTCCCGTCCACGTCGTGCAGTTCGACGACCAGCAGGTGTACGAGGCGGCGCTGGTTGAAAACATCCAGCGCACCGACCTGAACCCCATCGAGAAGGCGCTCGGCTTCAAGGACTACCTGACGCGCTACGGCGTCACCAACGAGGCGCTTGGCAAAAAACTCGGCATCGACCGCACGTCGGTCAGCAACTTACTCGGGCTACTCAACTTACCCGCCGAGGTGCAAGACCAGGTGCGCGGCGGGCAGATTAGCCTCGGCCACGCCAAGATTCTCAAGGGGCTGGACTCGCCCGAGTGGGTGTCGCAACTCGCCAAGCAGGTGACGCTCCAGGGCTTGAGCGTGCAGGCGCTCGACGCACTGGTGAAATCGCAAAAGGCCGAGCAGGCGAAGGCAGCCGGCGAGCCGGCACCCCAGTCCGACGCCGAGGGCGCGAAGCCGGCCACGAAGGCCGAGAAGACGGCTCACGTGCTCACGCTCGAAACCGAACTCCGCGAGCGCTTGAGTGTGAAAGTCGAGATCAAAGTCAAAACGAAAGAGCGCGGGCAAATCGTGCTGGCGTTCGAGACGACCGACGACTTCGACCGCATCATGAGCGCGCTCCGAAAGTAGCCGCCCCGCCGCGACGGAAATGCCCGCCCGCCCCCGGCGAACTAGAATGCTCACGGCACTTGAGTTCACCGGGGGAGACTCCATGCGTGCGGCGGCACTCCTCTTGTTGGTCACGCTCGGCGTCGGCGTCGCGTCGGCGAAGGACTGGCGCTTCGACACCTACGCCGACGCCGACTGGGGCTACCGGGTGCAGGTGCCCGCGCGGGAGCGGCCGAGCAAGGAAGCCCGCGTCAGCCGCTACGGCCCCGCCCCGGAGCAATCGACCGCCGCGCACACCGCTCGCTTCGCCCCCTCCGGCGTGGACGCGGTGCTGACCGTCACGGTCGTCGAGATTCCTCCCCAACTCCGGGACGCGCCGGCGTCGGTGCTATACGACGGCGCGAAGCGCGGGCTAGTCGGCCCGGCGGGGTTCGGCATGACGCTCGCCGCCCAGGATGGCGCGGAGTTCGCTACGCCGTCGGGCACCGTCCCCGGCAAGGCGTTCCGGTTGTTCGACGGCAAGCACCACGTGCGGGCTCGGGTGGTGGCGTTCGAGGGGCGACTGTACCAACTCACCGCCGTCGGCACCGAAGAGGCGGTCTCCGGCAAGGCGTCCGTGGAGTTCCTCACGAAGCTGACGCTGACGGGGCGGGGGAAGCCGTAGACGTAACCGCGGTAGTATGGTGTAGTTCGGCATCGAATCGGAGTGACGGCAAGCCGATGACCAGCATACCTTTCATGCATTTCGTTCGCCCAGATCGGCCATCCTGGTTGTAGTCGGTTGCGACGTACAGGCCGCGCGTCTAAACTCCCCGCGGTTTCGGTACAATTGCGCGCAGGGGCATTCTGATGTTTTTCGTTATTTGGGGCCGGAGGGGTCGGGAGTCCGAAGTCGGACGCGGGCGATTCTACTGCCCGGAGTGCGACTCCGAGCAGCCGTACCGGCTCGTGAGTGTTTCGACCTGGTTTACGCTCTACTTCATCCCCGTGTTTGTCACCGAGCGCCACGGCCAGTACGTGCATTGCAAGCGCTGCCGCGGCAAGTTCGACGAGGTGGTGCTCGAGCAGCGGCCCCGCTCCCGCGCCCAGCAACTCATTGAGGCGACCCACACCGACCTCGCCGCCGGCACCCCGCTGGAAATGGCGCGCACCAAACTGGTGAATCGCGGCCTGGACTCTCACGCGGCCGAAGAGCTCGTCGCCGCCGCGTCGGGCCACGACATCGCGCGCTGCAGGCCGTGCGAGCTGCACTACCTGGCGGGCACCCGGCGCTGCTCGGCCTGCGGCAACGACCTGGCCACTGGGGACAAACCCAGGCGCGTGGTGGGACGACTCGTCGAAGATTAGGCCCAACCTACTCGGCCTCGTCGAACAGCCCCCGCTCGATTTTCGGCACTGCTGCCAGTTCCCACGCCGGAAGTAACGGCGCCCGCCCGCCCTCGGCGAGGTTGGCGAGCGCTCGCAGCCGCTCGACTGTGTCCGCCTCGCGCGTCGGCTTGTCGGTGCGCCAGCGGAGGATGCGCGGAAACCGAACGGCGATGCCCGACTTGTGCCGAGTCGAGCGCTGGATGCCCTCGAAGCCGATCTCGAACACCAGTTCGGGTTTGACCGCCCGAACGGGGCCGAACTTCTCGGTGGTGTTGCGGTTGACCCACGCATCGACCTGCCGCATCTCCGCGTCAGTCAGTCCCGAGTAGGCTTTGGCGAACGGCACGAGGGCGTTGCCGTCCCAGACCGCGAAGGTGAAGTCCGAGAACAGACTCGCGCGCTTGCCGGTCCCCTTCTGGGCGTTGACGAGCACCGCATCGACGGCGAACGGCTCGACCTTCCACTTCCACCAGTCGCCGCGTACCCGGCCGGTGCGGTAGGGCGAACTGCGGCGCTTGAGCATCAGCCCCTCGACTCGCCGGGCGCGCGACTCGGCCCGCACCGCCGCGAGGCCGGCCCAACTGTCGGCGTCGATCGCCGGCGAGACTTCGAGCTTGCCGGCGGCAAGTTCCAGCAGCCGGACGCGCCGCCACTCCAGCGGCCGGTCGCGGACATCGACACCGCCGTCTTCGAGCAGGTCGTAGGCGAGCAGTGTCACGGGTACCTCGGCCAGCACTTTCCTCGTGACCGACTTGCGGCCGATGCGCTTCTGAAGTTCGGCGAACGGCCGCACACCGCCCTGCCACGGCAGGATTTCGCCGTCGATCACCGTGCCGTCGGGCAGCAGGTCGCCGGCCGCGCGAATCTCGGGGTAGCGCTCGGTGACGAGTTCCTCGCCCCGGCTCCACAGGAACGTCTCTCCCGCCCGGCGAATGAGTTGCGAGCGGATGCCGTCCCACTTCCACTCCGCGAGCCACTCGCCCACGTCCCCGAGGTCGTCGGCCGGCCCTTCGAGCTGCGAGGCGAGGAAGAACGGGTACGGCCGGCTGTGCGCGGTGGCCCCCTCGTCATGGCCGACTAGCCCCGCGAAGAACGATGGCGTCGGCTCCCAAGTGCCCATCAGCCGGTGCGCGATGGTCTCGGCCGGAATGCCCGCGACTTCTGCAAGCGCGCGCACGACCAACAGTTGCGAGACGCCAACTCGGAACGAACCAGTGATGAGCTTGTTCAGCACCAGCCGCTCGCGCGCCGTTAGCTCGTCCCACGCCCTCAGCATTGCCGCGCGCTGCGCCGATTCGTCCAGCCGCCGAAGCGGCAGCATCCGGGTCTCGACCCACGACACGAGGCTGGCCGACGCGGCGACGGTGCTGGCCGGCGGCACCAGCAGCGCGATGGTCTCGGCGAGGTCGCCGACCGAGTGGTAGCATTCCACGAACAGCCACTCCGGCACCCCGGC
>CAXTPM010000557.1:0-3924 GCA_964245865.1 uncultured Fimbriiglobus sp.
CCTCGAAGCGCGCCGATTCCGTTCCATACTTCGGCGACAAGCCGGGGCTGGCACACCTGTCGAGCGCGTCGTGCGCGTCGGACTCGTGCCACGGCGGGGCGATGAACGCCAAGGGCGGGGAGAACACCACCTGGAGCGCGGAGGCGTTCCCCGGCCGGCCGTCGGACCCGCACTCGCGCGCCTACCGCGTGCTGTTCAACGAGGTCTCGGTGCGAATCGGCGAGAACCTCAAGCTCACGCCGCACACCGACGCGCTGTGCCTGGCGTGCCACGCGGTGCCGGAAACCGCCAAAGTCGGCGCCCTCGACGACGGTGTCGGCTGCGGCGGCTGCCACGGCCCCGCCGAGCGCTGGAACGCCGCCCACGTCCACCCCGGCTGGAAGTCGCTCACGCCGAAGCAGAAGTTCGACGGCTACGGCTTCGCGCCCACCAAGAGCCTCGTCGGCCGGGCACTGGGGTGCGCCGGCTGCCACGTCGGCGACGAGACGCGCGAGGTCAACCACGCCCTGCTCGCCGCCGGCCACCCGCGCCTCTCGTTCGAGGCGGCGCAGATGCACTACCACACCGGCTACAACAAGCACTGGGCCGAGAAAACTCGCACGAGTGAGTTCGAGGTGCGCGACTGGGTGGCCGGCCAAGCGGCGACGATGCGAGCCGCCACGCACTTGTTGGGCGTGCGCGCCGAGCGCGCGGCGAAGTCGAGCGACGCCGACTGGCCGGAGTTGGCGGGGCACAGTTGCTACGCCTGCCACCAGAAAGTCGGCGTCGGCTCGGATACCGGCTCGGCGTTCGCCGCGCCGTCGAGCCGCAACGCCCTCGCGGGGTGGGAGGTCTACGCCGGCACCGGGGTCGAGTCGGCGGCGGCGTTCACCGCGGACGCATTCGCCGGGGTCGAGTCGCCGACGTTGCCCGCGCTCGGCAAACTGCGCCAGGAGATGGACCGCCGCGCGCCGGACCCCAAAGTAGTTGCCAAGCTCGCCGCCGAATCCGTGCGCGAGTTCGACGCCTGGCTGGCGGAGTTGCAGCGCGCCGAGGACACTGGCCGACTGGGGCCTCTGCCTGCCGACGTGCCGCGCCGGCTGGCCCATGAGTTGGCGCAGTCGTCGCTGACGCCGGATCGCCAGCAGTTGGCCGACGCCGACTGGGACGCGCTCGCCGCGCGCTACCTCGGCTGCGCGGCGATGTACCACGCCTCGGGCGGTAAGGCGGCGCTCCCCGGCTGGGGCGCCCCGCTGCGCGACCTCGCCGGAAGGCTCGCGTTCCCGACCGACGCGAAGGGCGTGCGCTTCAACAACCCCGCCGATCTGCGCGCGGCGCGCTCCCAAATCTTGAGAGACTTCCGTACCCTGTTCGACGCCACCGCGCCCGCCCCGGCGCCGAGCCTGGAGACGCGCCGATGAGACTGCCCGCGAGGATTTTACTGCTGGCACTCGCCGCCGCGCCGGTTGGCTTCGGCCTCAGCCGGGGCGCGGCGCCGGCGCCGGGCGCGGGCGCCGCCGACCCGCTGCGGCCCAGGAATAGCGCCGACGCCGTGGCCGGCACGGCGTCGTGCGCGGCCTGCCACAATGCGTCGGACACGGGGAGTGCATCCGAGGGGGTGCCGACCGCGAAGGACCACCCGTTCGCCACGCGCTACAAGTCCGACGAGTTCGTGCTGCTGAGCGAGGGCCGCACCTGGCCGCGCGACGACCCGCACTCGCTGGCCTACAAAGGGCTGTCCACTGAACTCGGTAAGGCGATGCTCGCGCGGTTGCCGAAGGGGCAAGACCCGGCGTGGGTCGGGGCCAACTGTTTGACCTGCCACGCGGTCGATACGCTGGCCGGCGACACCCTGCCGCCCGACGCCGACAAAATGCACCCCGCGACTCGCTTCGACACCGCCGACGGCGTCTCGTGCGCCGCGTGCCACGGGGTGCGGCGCGAGTGGCAATCCGCCCACTACGCCGAGTTGCCCGACGCGAAGGGGGACAAGGCGATCACCTGGCGCGCCGCCGACCCCGCCAAGAAAACTGCCGCCGGGATGCACGACCTGCGCGACCCGGCGGTGAAGGCAAACCTCTGCGCCACCTGCCATGTGGGGAGTGCCGAACTCGGCCGCATTGTGAGCCACGAAGCGTATGCCGCCGGGCACCCGCCGCTGCCGCCCTTGGAGTTGAGCGGCTACCTCGACGGCGAGCCGCGGCACTGGGCGCCGACCTCCGACTTGCCGTACTTCGCCAAGTCCGAGTTGGAGCCGGCGAAGCTGTGGCAGACGTTCCACGCCCAGCCGGCGGGCGCCGAGGTGCCGGCGGCGCGCGAACTCGCGTCCGGGGCGGTGGCGAGCTTGCGGGCCGAGGCGCTGCTGCTCAAGGCCGGCACCGAGGGCGAGTCGCTGCGCGACGGCCTCGACTTCGCCCGCTTCGACTGCCTGGCGTGCCACCACGACCTGAAGATACCGAGCGAGCGCCAGGCGCCCGACGCCAAGCGCGCGCACCCCGGCCGGCCCACCCTGCGGCCGAGCATCGTGGCGCTCGCGGAAGTCGTCGCCGCCCACTCGGCCACCGTCGAGGCCGGGGGCTTGAGCGCGAAGTCGGCCGGCTTCGAGAGCAAGTGGGAGGCGCTGCGGCGCGCGGCGACCGGCCGGCCGTTCGGCGACCCCGACTCGGTGCGCGCCGCCGCCGGCGAACTGGCCGCGTGGTGCGACGGCGTGCTCGAAGTCCAGAGCCGCTGCGATTCGGCCATCTACACGGCGGCGCAATCGGAGCGGCTGCGCGGCATGCTGGCCAAAGCCGCGCTCGACCCGAGTAAGAACCGCGACCCCGAGGCGGCGATGGTGCTGGCGTGGGGCTATTTGACGCTGGCCAAGGCCGGCGGCGCGGTGCCCGAGGCGCGCCTGGCGGAGCTGGGGCGCGTGCTGCCCGTGTCCGTGCGGACGAAGCCGGCCGGGCGTGGGGCGGCGCCGGCGCCGCTCGACTGGGTCGCACGCCAGGGGCGCTTGAACGAGTACCGCGCGGCGGCGTTCGCGACGCCGTTCAAGGCGCTGGTCGGGGGGGAGTAACTTGCGGATTTCCGAGCGGGGTGTCAGCCCCCCGCTCGGAAGAGGTAGCGCTAATGCCGCTCCTTCCCCGCCGGCTTCTTGCGCTTCTCCACGTACATCGGGTCGTAGGGGTCGTCGCTCACCAGGTACGGCTTGCCCTTCCACAGGTACATCTTCCGCTGCTCCTCGCCGTTCAGCGGGCGTGCGCCGACGCGGCCGAACACGGCGATCTGGTTGCCCGCCTCATCGACGGCCCGGTCCCGGTCTAGTCCCCGGCTCACGTACAGGATCTCCCCGTGCGGCGGCTTGTACGTCGCCACCAGTCGCGGCGTCGGGCGCGGGCTGAAGCCGTCGTATCCCGGCGTCTCCGGCGAGGTCAGTTGCACCACGCGCAGGCCGTTCTTGCCGTCGGCGACGTAGGCGAACGTGCTGGTGTAGGTGATGCCGAGTTTCACGTCGCGCGCGTCGTTCAGGTGCCCCCCGGCGGTGAACGCCTGCTCGACTTTGGGTTCCGCGGCCTTGGTGATGTCGAGGATGATGAGTCCCTTCGCGCCCGCCGCCACGTAGGCGCGGGTGCGGGCGAGGTACACCGCGTTCGCCTCGGGCATACGGATCACGGCGAGCGGCACGGGGTTGGCGGGGTCGGTGGCGTCGCACACCTTCACGCCCTCCTCGTCGCAGACGTACAGGTAGCGGAACTGCACCGCGCTCATGCGCGGTTTCTTGAGGCTCGGCTCGCCGACGGTGGCGGTGATTTTGGGGTGCTTCGGGTCGTCGATGTCAACCACGACTAGCCCGGCGTCGCACGAAACGTAGACGAAGTGCCCGGCGATACTGGCGTGGCGCGCCCCGGCGAGGGCGTTGTCGGGGTTGAACGTCAGCTCGCGCTTGAGGAAGTTGTTGACCGG
>CAXTPM010000558.1:0-3875 GCA_964245865.1 uncultured Fimbriiglobus sp.
CGGCGAAGTGCAGGACGGCCGCCGCGTTGAGTTCGCGGGCGAAGAACGCGACCGCCGAAGCCGCCAAGTCCTCGCGGACGTGGAGGCCGTATGCCACGATCTCGCCCCCCCGGTGGCCGCCGCTCTCGTAGAGCGTGCCGCAGGTGCAGACCTCCCACGCCCACAGGACGTGGCGGGAGGTGCAGAGGTTTTGGTGAAAGGCGGTCCAGAGGTCCGCGAGCGTGTGTCGGCGGGGGACGCGCTCGCCGTCGAACGGCACGGCGAAAACTCTCGATTCCAGGCGGTCCATCGGCGAACTCCAAGGGGGTGAGGGCGGGGGCGCAGGGCGGGGCCGGCCCCCAGGACTTGGAGGCTGCGGCCGGCGCCTGGGGGAAGGCCGCAACCTGAAAGCGTTTCAGGTTGCGGCCGGCGGGCGGGGACTGCTAGTTGAGCGCGGCGCGGCGGGCCATCTCGGCGCGGTCGGCGTCGGGGACGGCGGAGAACCGCGCCTCGGACTGGCGGACGAGGCCGCGCCAGACCTCGGGCGACTTCACGAGTTCGAGAACCCACGCGGGGCCGACCATCTCGCCGGTGGTGTCATCGACGTAGGCCATCGAGAGGGGTACGCCGCCGAGGCTGACGGTGAACTCCTCGAAGTCGTCGGTGCTGACGGCGCGGCCGTCGGGGAGGGTGACGGTGAACATCGGCTAAGCTCCGGTGCGGGTGCGGCGGGTGAAGATCAAGGCGAGCATGGCCAGCAGGAACGGGGACAGCAGGATCACGGGCGAATCCCTCCAATCTCGGGGCGTGCGGGGCGAAAGAACCCCCGGTGCAACTGCCGCCGGGGGCGATCTTGACTGCGGCTAGCGGGGTTTAATGGCCTTGGGGCCGGGCAGGAAGCCCCGGCGGATGGCCTCGGCGGTGGCGTCGAGGTGCTTGCACGACCGGCGGGCCGACCCGGCGGGGCAGGTACACTTGCGGCCGTGGGCGCCGCCCTCGACCTGGTAGACTTCCGCGGCCTCGCCGGGCTTGCTCAATTTGCAGAGCATGTAGGCGACCTGCTCGGGGGTGCCGGTCTCGACCGCCTCGACGGCGTAGGGGGTGCAGGCGACCCTGCGACTGTCCACCGGGCCGGTGCAGGTGACGATGGCCAGGACGCCGAGGGCGGCGAGCGCGTGTGCGCCATCGTCGGGGTGGTTGGGGTCGCGGACGGTGCCGTTCTCGGCGGGCATCCAGTAGCCGCCTCGTGCGGGGTAGCTGCGGGTGGGGGCGAGGTCGAGGGGCTGAAGCGCGGGCATCGTCGGTCGCTCCGATGAAACCGGCCGCACGGGTTATGCGGAGTAGTTACTACAAGATAACTAGTGGTGACCACACTTCAAGTGCAATTGTGCCGATTGTATGGCGGGCTATAGTACCCGTACTGTGCCCACTGGTGTGCCGGCTGTTACCACAGGTGCGACATGACTGCGGCAAAGTCCGGGGGCAACCGCCACAAGGGCACGTTCGTCGTGCGACTCCCCGAGGAGTACCGCGAGTGGGTGCGCGCCGCCGCCGCCGCGAGCAAGCGGACCATCTCTGCCGAAGTGCAAGTGGCGCTCGACGCTTACCGGCTCGCGGCTGCCGGCCCCCATGCGCTGACCGCCCCGCCGCCGGGACCGCCCCCGAAGTCCCCGGAGTCGGGCGCCGCCAAGGGCATCCCGCCTGCCGTCGATCAGAAGAAGCGGAAGAAGTGACGCCCGTGGTGGCGGGCACCGGCACACCTGGCCGCGCCGCTAGAACCTGGGGGATGCGTCGGGGGAGGGAGTGGTGCGGGGCCCGATACCGCCGGGCGACCACCCCCGCGCAACCGCCGCTGGTCCGACTACGCCGGGCTGGCGACCGAGAATCCGGACTTGAGCTATCATTCGCCCGGCGAGTCACTTCGGCCCGCCGGGCGAATGATAGCGGCGCCGCCAGGGTATCATCGTGCTCGCCTACATGCTTGATGTCTTCGGCGCGTCGGATTTCCCGGCCGGAGATCCCTCGGGCGGCGAGTTCGGCCCGCTTCAGGTTCTGTCCGGCATCGCGCTGGGGGCGGCCTGCCTGGCCGTCTCGGCCTCACTTGTGGTCCTCGCCCGGCGCCGGGCCGCACCCCCGCTCCGCACCCCGCTCCGGCTGCTCGGCGCGTTCGCCCTCCTCTGCGGCGCGGCCCACTTAATAGACGGGGTCGCGCCCTGGTGGCCGGCATACACCCTGGCGGGAGCCGCCAAGCTCGCGGCCGCCGCTGCCGCCTGGGTGGCGGCGGCCGCGGCCCTGCGTGCCCTGCCGCGGGCGCTGGCGGCGCGGCCGCCCGAGGGCCTGGAGCGGGAAGTGTCCGACCTCCGGCGGACCGCGGCCGACCTGCGGGAGGTCGAGGAGTTGCTGAGGACCGCACTCGCGGCGGCCCGGATGGGTACCTGGAGCTGGGACCTGTCCGCGGAGACGTACTGGTGCGACAGCGGCATGAACGCCCTGTTCGGCCGGTCCGGGGAGCGCTCCGCCTTCCGCAAGGCCGGCCCGCTGGACGACGTTCACCCCGACGACCGCGGGCGCGTCCGGGAGGCGGTGGACCTAGCCGTCGCCGGGCGTACGCCGTTCGACCTGGAGTACCGCCTCGCGCCGCCCCGCGGGGACTTGTGGGTGCGGAACACCGGCCGGGTGCTGTGCGGCGACGACGCCCGCCCGAGGGCCGTGACCGGCGTGTGCGTGGACGTGACCGAAAGTCGGCGCGCGGCCGAGTCCCTGCGGGAGAGCGAGGAGCGGCTCCGCGTGGCCCTCGCGGCGGCCGGGGCCGTCGCGTTCGTCTGGGACGCGGTGTCAGACCAAGTCGTCCGGTACCACAGCGTCGAACCCGGACTCCCGGCCAACGTCGGCGCCCCCGAGGCGCTGGCCGCGGTCAGGGCCAGGGTGCATCCGGGCGACCGGGCGCTGTTCGACGCGGGGGTCCGGGCCTGCCTGGCGTACGGGACGGAGTACCGCAACCTGTACCGGCTGTGCCGGCCGGACGGCTCCGTCCGGTGGCTCGACGAGCGGGGGACGCTGACGCGGGACGCGGCCGGGTGTCCGCTCCGCCTCGTCGGCATCTCGATCGATGTCACCGAGCGGAAGCGGGCGGAGGAGACGGCGCGGGGGCGCGAGGAGCTCCTGCAGACGGTCATCGCCAACATCCCGTGCGGCGTGTTCTGGAAGGACCGCGACTCCGTTCTGCTCGGGTGCAACCTGCAGTTCGCGCAGGACTTGGGGGCCGGCTCCCCCGGCGAACTGGTCGGCAAGACGGACGGCCAACTGGCGCCGCCGCCCGAGGCCGACGCGTTCGTCGCCCGCGACCGCAGGGTGATCGAGACCGGCGAGCCGCTCTTGAATGTCGAGGAGCCGCGGCTGCTGCCGGGCGGCCGGGCGGTCACGCTGCTGACCAGCAAGGTGCCGCTGAGGGGGCCGGGCGGGGCGGTCGTCGGGGTGCTCGGCGTCTACCAGGACATCACCGACCGCAAGCGCGCCGAGGGCGACCTCCGCCTGTTCCGAGCCCTGATCGACCGGACCACCGACGCGATCGAGGTGATCGACCCGGACACCGGCCGGTTCCTCGACGTGAACGAGGCGGCGTGCGCCGCGCACGGCTACACCCGCGAGGAGTACCTGAGCCTGGGCATCCCGGACATCGACTCCCTGGCGGGCCTGGGATCGTGGCGGGACTTGGTCCTGTCCCGCCGGGTGCCGGCGTCCCGGACGATCGAGGGCCGCCACCGCCGCAAGGACGGCTCGATGTTCCCGGTCGAGGTCAGCCTCAACCCCATCCGCCTGGACCGCGACTACCTCGTCGCGGTCGTGCGCGACATCACCGACCGCAAGCGGTCCGAGGCCGCCCTGCGGGCGAGCGA
>CAXTPM010000559.1:0-3869 GCA_964245865.1 uncultured Fimbriiglobus sp.
GGCCATCAGCCTACTCGAAGAACTCGGCTGCCGGGTGGTGCCGCACCAGGCCGATCCCACGGGCGAATTTGCCCACGACCCCGAGCCGACCCCGGCGCACCTGAGTGCGGTGGCACCGCTGGTGAAGCAGGCGAACGCCCACGCGGGCTTTAGCCTCGACCCCGACGCGGATCGGTTGGCGCTGATCGACGAGAACGGCGAGTGCGTCAGCGAGGAGTTGACCCTGGCACTGGCGGTGCAGGAGCGATTGACGAGGGCGAAAGGCCCGGTCGTGGTCAACATGAGCACCACGCGCACGATCCAAGACCTCGCCGAAGCCGCCGGGTGCCAGTTCCGCCGCAGCGCGGTCGGCGAGGCCAACGTCGTCGCCGCGATGCGCTCGCACGGCGCCCTCATCGGCGGCGAGGGGAACGGCGGCGTGATCGACCCGCGCGTCGGCTGGGTCCGCGACCCCTACATCGGCATGGCGCTGATCCTCGGCGCGATGGCCCGCACGGGGCAGCCCCTCTCGGCCCTCGTGGCCGCGCTCCCCCGCTACAGCATGGACAAGGTGAAACTGACACTCCCGCGCGAGGAGCTCGCCGCAGCGTTGGGCCGCCTCGAAGCCGAGTGGCCCAGTGCGAGTGCCGACCGCCTCGACGGCCTGCGCCTCGACGGCGACGGCTGGTGGCTGCACGTCCGCGCCTCGAACACCGAGCCGGTGGTGCGCATCATCGCCGAAGCGCGCAGCGACGCGGAGTTGAAGGCGCTGGTGCGGCGGGCGGGGGAGGTGGTGCGGGGCTGAGTTCTTGTTCCCTCCCCCCTCGGACTCGGAGGGGGGAGGGAACAAGAGGTCGTTCCCACTTCCTTCCCCGCGCCGCTTCCGCTATGCTCAACCCCATGCCGCCCGACGCCGAGATCATTCGCGCCGCCGACGCCCTGCGCAGTGCCGGGCGCGTCGCCGTGCTCACCGGCGCCGGGGCGAGCGCCGAGAGCGGCGTGCCGACGTTCCGCGCTGCCGACGGGCTGTGGGAGGGGCACCGCATCGAGGATGTCGCCACGCCGGGCGGGTTCCGCGCCAACCCCGATTTGGTGTGGCAGTTCTACAACGCCCGGCGCGCCACGGCGGCGAGCGTGAGGCCGAACCCCGGCCACTTCGCGCTCGCCGCCCTCGAACGCCACTTCGGCGACGGCTTCACGCTCGTCACGCAGAACGTCGATGGCCTGCACCAGGCCGCGGGGTCCCAGCGCGTGCTGGAGATTCACGGGAGCCTGCGCCGCACGCGCTGCCTGGGCTGCGGTGACGTGCGCGACCGGGGCTTGAGTCCCCTCGGCCCGCGGCCGACCTGCGACGCCTGCGGGGGGCAGTTGCGCCCGGCGATCGTCTGGTTCAACGAGATGCTGCCCGAAGACATCTTCGCCCAGGCCACCGAAGCGGCCGCGAGTTGCGAGGTCTTGATGGTCGTCGGCACCTCGGCGGTGGTCTACCCGGCCGCGAACCTGATCCCCGCGGCGCTGGGCGCCCACCCCCCGGCGACGGTGGTCGAGTGCAACCTGGCGCGCACCGAGGCGAGTCGCCTGGCCGACATCGGCGTCTACGGCCCCTCGGGCGTGACGCTGCCGGCGATCTGCGCGCTGCTGGGCCTCGCCGTTTCCGCCAACTCGGGTTCGCCATGACTGCCGCCCGGCTCGACGGCAAAGCCCTGGCCGCGACGCTGCGGCGCGAGTTCGCCGCCCAGGTGCAAGAGCGCGCCGCGCGCGGCTACGCCCCGCCGGGCCTGGCGGTGGTGCTCGTCGGCGACAACCCGGCGAGCGCCACCTACGTGCGCAACAAGCAACTCGCCTGTGCCGACGCCGGGATGCTCTCCAGTTTGTACCACCTGCCCGAATCGACCACCGAGGCCGAACTACTGGCCGTGGTGGCGGGGCTGAACGCCGACCCGGCGGTGCATGGGATTCTGGTGCAACTGCCACTGCCGAGCCACATCCGCGAGGAGGCCGTGACGCTCGCGGTCTCGCCCGAGAAGGATGTCGATTGCTTCCACCCGGCGAACGTCGGCCTAGTCATGAGCGGCCAGCCGCGCTTCTACCCGTGCACCCCGCACGGCGTGGTGGAACTGCTGCGGCGCAACGACGTGGCGCTGGCCGGTAAGCACGTCGTGGTCGTCGGGCGCTCGAACATCGTCGGCAAGCCGCTGGCGGTGATGCTGATGCAGAAGGCCACGAGCGCGAACCCCGCCGGGTGCGACGCGACGGTGACGGTCGCCCACACGCGCACGCCGGACTTAGGGGACGTGTGCCGCGCGGCCGACGTGATCGTCGCCGCCGCCGGGCGGGCGGGGCTGATTACGCCGGAGATGGTGCGGCCCGGCGCGGCGGTGGTCGATGTCGGCACCAACTTCGCGGGCGGCAAACTTGTCGGGGACGTGGCGCCTGGGGTGGCCGGGGTGGCGGGGTTCTTGTCGCCCGTGCCCGGCGGGGTCGGCCCGATGACGATTGCGATGCTACTCTCGAACACGCTCCGGGCCGCAGTCTTAACCGAGGGGCCGGGTGCCGCATGAACCTGAACATCACCACCGCCACGCGCTACGGCCTCAACATCCTGGCGCTCTTGGGGATGAGCGTCGCGTTCTACCTCGGCTCATCCATATTTATTCCTCTGACCATCTCGATCTTACTCGCCACCATTTTGTACCCCGCCGCGCGCTGGTTGAATGCGCGCCTGCGCCTGCCGTGGTTTATTGCCTGCCTAGTCAGCGTGTTGATGCTGGTAGTACTGCACCTCGCGGTGTTCAGCGCCATCGCGGCGAGTATCCCGCAACTGATCAATAAACTCCCCGCCACCCGCGAGGCGTGGGCCGACAAGTACACCGAGACGGTCAAGAAACTCGAGCAGAGTTCGCCGTTTTCGCTCGTTGACATCTTGCCGCCCGACCCCGACAACTCGAGCTTCTTCATCAGCGTCACGAAGATATTCTCGCCCGAGAACCTCTCGACCTACCTGCAAAACCTGCTCGTCCACGGCCTCGGGCAGTTGTCGCAGCTCGTGCTGATTCTGTTCATTACGCTGTTCCTCCTGGTGGAGGGCGAACTGCTCGCCAAGCGCGTGCGCGCGATCTTCGGCCCGAGCGGCGAGACGCAGACCTCGGTGACGCGGGCGCTTTCGCAGATGGCCAACGCGGTGCAGACGTATTTGGTGTGGCGCACCATTATCAACTTGGGCCTCGGCATCGTACTGGGCGCCGTGTACAAGTACGTGATGGGCCTGGAGCAGTGGTACTTGTGGGCGGTGATTACGATGGTGCTCAGCTACATTCCGTACATCGGCACCATCGCGGCCGGGGCGCCGCCGATATTAGAGGCGCTCGTCAGCGGCCGGCCGGAGATCGCGTTCGTAATTGCGATTTTCTACACCGGCGTCGTCACCGTCGAGGGGTACCTCATCGTGCCGTGGGTGATGGGCCGCAGCATGGACCTCAACGCCACCACGGTGATGCTGGCGTGCCTGTACTGGCACCTGGTGTGGGGACTCGCGGGGCTATTTCTGGCGATGCCCCTGATGGCCGCGATCAAGGCGGTGTGCGTGCACGTGGAGGACTGGAAGCCGTGGGGCTACCTGATGAGTAGCGCCGAGCCGATCGCCGAGCCGCCGGTACCGCTGACCGTGGCCGAGGCGGGGCGGTAGCGCTACCGCCCCGCCTTCAGCCGCCGCACCGCGTCGAGCGCCTCGTGGTACAGCGGGTGCCCCGTGAACGTCGCCACCACCTCGTAGCACTTCAGCGCGCGGGCCGTATCTCCCGTGAGTTCGCAGGCCCGCCCCAACTGGTAGAGCGTGTCCGCGCCGCTCTTGGGCGACTGGCGGTAGTCCGAGAAGCAGCCGACCGCGAGGT
>CAXTPM010000560.1:0-3866 GCA_964245865.1 uncultured Fimbriiglobus sp.
CCTGCTTCATGGTGCGGCGGAACGACTTGCGCTGCTCCAGTTGCTCGGCAATGTCGTCGGCCACGAGTTGCGGCTCGATCTCCGGGCGGGTGACTTCGATCGTTTTGACTTCAATGTGGCGGCGTGTCAGCTTCTCGAGTTTCTTGGTGAGTAGCTCGATCTTCTCACCCTTCTTGCCAATGATCGCCCCGACGCGGCTGCTGTAAATCGTCACAATCACGCGCTCGCGGGTGCGCTCGACTTTGATCTGCGAGATGGCCGGCCGCTGCTTGCGGCGGTCGCGCGTCGAGGTCAGTGTCTTGTGCACGAACGCGCGTAGTCGAAAATCTTCGAGCAGTAGCTCGGAGTAGTCCTGCTTGTTGGCGTACCAGGCGCTCGCCCACGGCATCATCACGCCGACGCGGAACCCAGTCGGCCGTACTTTCTGTCCCATAACGCGCACCCGATCCTACTAGAGCCGTGAGTCCGGTCGTCTGTATTTAGTTGCCCGCGTCAGTCGCCACGACGCCCGTCGTCGCGGGGGTTGGAGCGGCCGCGGCCAGCATTTTGTTCCGCTCGTCCTCGCCGGCGACGGGATCGCTGAGCGTGATCACAATGTGCGCCAGGCGCTTCTTAATGCCGAACGCCGTGCCCCGCGCTCGGGGCTGAATACGTTTGAACATCGGCCCACAGTCGATGCGGCACTCGGTCACCACGAGTGATTCAAGGTTCGGGCACTTCTTGTCGTCGGCGTTACCGAACGCACTCTTGACGACCTGCTCGATCAGCCGGGCGCCCCGGTTCGGGTAGAACCGCAGCGCCTCGATCGCCTCGTCGATGTTCTTGCCGCGCACCAACTGCGCCAGGGGGCGCATCTTGCGCGGCGACACGTCCGCGAAGCGGTGCCGGGCGTGGTAGGTCGGGCCGAGATGGTTCTGGGACATATCACTGCCGAGTTAAATGGACACTCACACCGGACATTATACCGAAATTACTTGCCGGCCTTCTTGCCGCCGCTGTGGTTCTTGAACGTGCGCGTCTGCGAAAACTCGCCGAGCTTGTGCCCGACCATGTCCTCGGTGCAGTACACCTTCAGGAACGCCTTGCCGTTGTGCACCAGGAACGTCGCCCCAATAAACTCGGGGATAATGGTGCAGTCGCGCGACCAGGTTTTGATCGCGTCCTTGTTGTTCCCCTGCCGCTCCACTTTCGTGAGGAGCCGCAGATCGACATACGGCCCCTTCTTCGTCGAACGTCCCATCGTCCATCCCTATCAAATGTGCGGAGAACCAACGAGTATTGTTTAGCTGCTCGACTGCTGGAACGGCCCGGCCGGGCGGCGCCGCACGATCGCGTTGTTCGAAGGCTTGCGCTTCGATCGCGTCTTGCCGCCTTTGGCGAGCACCCCCGTCTTGGAGCACGGGTCGCGGCCCCCGGCGGTGCGGCCTTCGCCCCCGCCCATCGGGTGGTCAACGGGGTTCATGGTCGTGCCGCGGTTGTGCGGCTTGCGGCCCTTCCAGCGCATCCGGCCGGCCTTACCCATCGAAATATTCATGTGGTCGGGGTTCGACACGCTGCCGATCGTCGCCCGGCACTTCACCGATACCCGCCGCACCTCGCCCGAGGGCATGGTCAAGAGCGCCTGGCCCTTGTCGCGGGCCGAAAGCGTGGCCGAACAACCGGCACTGCGGCAGAGTTGCCCACCGCGGCCCGGCATCATCTCAACGTTGTGGATTGCCATCCCCAAAGGGATGCGCGACAGCGGCATGCAGTTGCCGAGGCGGGGTTCCACGGCGTCGAGATCGCCGGACACTACGCGGTCCCCGGCCTTCAGGCCGTCGGGCGACAAAATATACGCCTTTACGCCGTCGGTGTATTTAATCAGCGCGATGCGGGCCGAGCGACAGGGGTCGTACTCGACCGACACCACCTCCGCATCGAGGCCGTCTTTCTTGCGCTTGAAGTCGATCAAGCGAAGGCGCTGCTTGTGGCCACCCCCTCGGAAGCGCGTGGTGACGATGCCGTGGTGGTTCCGCCCGCCCGTCTTTTTGCGGGTCTCGAGCAGACTCTTTTCCGGCGCATTCACACCGGGGAACGTGCAGTCGGCGAAGTCGGAAACCGACCCACCCCGCCGCCCGGCGCTCGTCGGATTATACTGGCGGACACCCATGACACACCTTCGCTCAAAAACTACGAACCTGTCAACCCGCTACTATCTCTCTACTACCAACGCCGGCCGTTAGAAGAACTCGATTTTGTCATCGGCGTGCAGCGTCACGAGTGCCCGCTTCCAGTTCGGCAACTTGCCCATCGTCTGGCGGAATCGGGCCTTTTTGCCCTTGCGAATCTGCGTTCGCACCGCCTCGACGCGCACGTTGAACAGTTGCTCGATCGCGTCCTTGATATTGGTCTTCGTCGCAAGCAGGTTCACCATGAACACATACGCGTTGTAGCGCGTCGATTGGTGCGTCCCTTTCTCGGTGACGAGCGGGCGGATGACCACCTGGTGCGGCCGCAACTCGACGCCCGTTTCGCCGTGGACGCACGGCTGGCGGCTCTCCAACTTGCGCACGTAGCGCGCCGGCCTCGGTCGTGAACGCATGACTCTCTGCCGCCCCTGTCACAATGCTGAATGAAACCCGCCGCGCCGACTACGCACCCGCCGCTGCCACGCCCGCCGCCGACTTCTTCGCCACTTTCGCCTTGCCAATTTCAGTGAGCACGTCGAGCGCCGCGCGGGTCAGCACCAAGCGGCGCTGTTTGAGCACCGTGTAGGCGTTGAACTCGCTCGCGGGCAGCACCTTCACGCCCTGGATGTTCCGGCTCGACTTGTACACGTTCGCGTCGTAAGCGGCGGTGCCGATCAGACACGTCGTGTCCGCGAGCGTGAGCGTCTTCTCGACGGTCTCGTCGCCCTCGCCACTCTTCACGCTCTTGGTGCCCGCCTTGATCTTGCCTAGCACCGCGACCATGTCTTTGGTCTTCGGCGCCGCGATGGCGAGGTCGTCGAGGATGACCGCCTCGCCGTCCGTGAACTTGCTCAGGATGGCCATGCGCGTCGCGGCCTGCACGGCCTTCTTCGGCATGTGGTATTCGTAGTCACGCGGCTTCGGCCCCTTGGCTGTACCGCCGCCGCGCCGCTTGTTGGTCCGCTTGGTGCCGGCCCGCGCGTTGCCGGTCCCCTTCTGGCGGAACAACTTCTTGGTGCTGCCCGCCACCTCGCCGCGGCGCAGGGTGCTGTGCGTCCCGGCCCGCTGGTTGGCCTGGTACATCAGCACCGCCTCGTGCAGCAGTTGCTGGCTAATCTTGCCGCCGAAGTTCGCCGGGTCGATCGTCACCTCGCCCACCGTCTCGCCGGCACGGTTCACGACCGGCACCGTAATCGTTTCGGTGAACGTGCGCGTCAGCCCGCCCGTTGCCATCGCGGCTTTGGAAGGAGTCGGTAGTGTCGCCGTTGAGGCCATGCTCAAAACTCCAGAGGCCATTCGCCCTGCGGCGAGTCAGTCACGGTTGCGGCGCCGGATTATTCCCGAGAGCGAGTCGTCAGGTCGGCGCCGCGGACTGGAAGCCTCGAACTCGGTATGTACCAAACCAACCGTCAATCGAACTACTTGCTGCCGAGAACCCGAATCTTAATATCGACGCCCGGCGGCAGGCTCAGCCCTTTGTTGAGGGCTTCGATGGTCTTTTGCGTCGGCTGCAGGATGTCGATGAGCCGCTTGTGGGTGCGAATCTCGAACTGCTCGCGCGACTTGCGGTCGATGTGTGGGCTACGCAGCACCGTGTACCGCTCGATGCGAGTCGGGAGTGGGATCGGCCCGTGCACTTCGGCCTGAGTCCGCTGAGCGGTCTCGACGAGTTCTTGCGCGGTCTTGTCGAGGACTTCG
>CAXTPM010000561.1:0-3864 GCA_964245865.1 uncultured Fimbriiglobus sp.
GACGCCGGGCGCGCGCGCCGGCGCGATCGACCCCGAGGAGTTCCCGCTGCACTTGCTCGGCGGCGCGGGGCTAGTGCTGCCGCTCGCCGGCTTAAGCCTCTGCGGACTGCTCGCGTTCCTGGGGCGCGTGGCTTGTCCCATCTGGGTCATCGCCATGCTGATTTGGCTGGCGAACGCGGTGTACGGCCTCATCCTGTTCCACTTCAGCGGCTTGCAGTACGTCCTGATTTTCCTGGCGCTGCTCCTGGCGTATGTCGCCAACGCCCGGCACTCCTACAAGCTGAGCCTGCCGAATCTGAAGCCCGAGACCGAGGCCGCGCGCTACCGCACTGCTGATTTTGCCCACCTCGGCACGCCGCCCGCCTACGCCCGTAAAGCCCCGCTCATCAGAGGAGACGAACTCCTCGAAGCCTTCCGCGACCGCTTCCAGGCCCAGCACGACACCAACGCCCTGCCGAAGTTGGTGGTCGTCGCCACCAGCGGCGGCGGCATCCGCGCGGCGGTGTGGACCGCCGCCATCCTCGAAGGACTCGACACTCGCATCGGCCCGCGCTTCGCCGAGAGTTTGCGCCTGATCGCCGGCGCCAGCGGCGGCATGGTCGGCGCCGGCCTCTACGCCGCGAACCGGGTGCGGCCGGTGGCCCCGAGCGCCGGCGAGTCGCTGGCGCACGTGCTCGCCAAAGACAGCCTCTGGCCGCTGATGCAGACGTTCCTGACCCGCGACCTGCCGAGCCTGTTCCTGCCGTTCCACCGCGACTGGGACCGCGGTCACTCGCTCGAACACACCTGGCACCGCAACGCGCCGCCGGCCAAGCGCGGCGAGCACTCGCCGTGGCGCCTCACCTTCGCCCAACTGCGCGAGGCCGAACTGAGCGGACTCGCCCCGAGCCTGATCTACTCGCCCCTCTTGGTCGAAGACGGCCGGCGGCTCTTGATTAGCAACCTCGACTTGCGCGGACTGGCGAGCGAGCACCTGCCGACACTTTCGCTCGGCGAGGACGGCAAACTCACGCAGTCCCGCGAGCAGGCCTCGGTGTCGGCGGTCGAGTTTTTCCGCCTGTTCCCCGACGCCCACGGCCGCTTCGAGCTGTGTACCGCCGCGCGCCTGAACGCCACGTTCCCGTTCGTCTCGCCGAACGTCTGCCTGCCGGCCGACCCGCCCCGCCGCGTGGTCGATGCGGGCTACCTGGACAACTACGGCAGCGGCGTGGTGGCCGCGTGGCTGGGGCGCCACCGCGCGGCACTCAAGAAATACTGCTCCGGCGTCTGCGTGCTGGAGCTGCGCGCGTTCCCGCTGGAACTCGAGAAGAACGCCTTCGACGGCGAGCGCGTGACGGCCCGCCCCCACGGCCCCGGCCTGCGCTCCCGGCTCAGCCAGACGATGCAGAGTCTGAGCCTCACCGCGAGTCTGCGCACCAGCCCCCAGCGGCCCAGCGAGCGCGCCGACGCCGGGAACTCGCTGGTGAGCGTGCTCGCGGGCGTCAGCACCCCCGCCGAGGCGCTGCTGAGCGTGCGCTCCGCCGGCGCGTACTACCGTAACGACATGGCCCTCGGCGCGCTCGAGCGCGACCTCAACACCCCCGGCGAAGAACCGTTCCTGGTCCGCGCCGCCCTCGAATGCCCCGGCGAGGCGGCGCTCAGTTGGGCCATCAGCGCGCGCGACCGCGACTTCATCCTGCAGCAAGTCGCGGGGATCGACGGCGCCGACCCGGCGAACCTGCGGGGTGCGGCGCTGGGGCTGGCGGCGTGGCTGCGCTCCGCTTGAAGTGTGGAGTCCGAAGAGTGAAGTGCGAAAGCCCGCCGTCCGCGACGGCGCGGAAACTTGCCAATTGCCCCTGGATACCTCCCACCAAATGAGAAGTGATTGGGGCCGTTTCGGCCGCTCACTCGTCAGGACGATCGGCCGATCCCGTCCGAACTCGCGGCCCGTGCCCGGCGTACCCCGAGTACGGCCGCGGGCACCGCGGCACGCGGCCGCGGCTTTTCCCCCTTCTGGCGCCTCATCATGCCGCGAAGCACTGCGACTCTCCTGGGGACTTGTTTTTTGTTGGCCGGCTGCGGCTTACCCCCCGGCGACCTGCCGGGGGAGGCCAACAAGAAAGAGCTGAAGGCTATGGCCGGCACGTGGAGGCCCGTTTCCGCTGAGAACAATGGTTTCAAAGTGCCCGAAGACTACCTGACAGACACCCGCAGGGTTCTCGACGCGGACGGCAAGTGGTCCATGCGTCAGGGGGACAAAACCGTAGTCGAATGGAAGGCCAAGTCGCTCGACCCGACCAAGACGCCCAAGGCTATTGACATCGAGGTGGCCAGCGGCGAGCACAAGGGAGTAGTCTACCTCGGCATCTACGAACTCGACGGCGACACGCTGCGCATCTGCTTCGCCATGCCCGACCGGCCCGTCCGCCCCACGGAGTTCTCCGCGGGCAAGGGAAGCGTCCGCGCCCTCTCCGAGTTCAGGCGGGAGAAGAAGTAAGTAGTCGCCGTGACCGGCCGAACTCGGTCGTTCCGCGACCACTACTTGGCGGGAGGTCTCGAGCGCTGGGCGGTGTTCCGCGCCGCTGCGGACGGCGGGCCTTCGCGCTCGTATTCTGCCCCTTCGCACCTCACTCTTGGCACTTCACACTTTGCTTCCTACCCCCGGAGCCGCCGCCATGACAATTACCCCCGCCACCCGCCACTTGATGCGCCTGCTCGCCGTCGAGGGCGTCACCGGCCGCGAGCGCGCCGGCGCCGGCGCGGTCCACCTGGCACTCGCCGAGGCCGGCGTTCCCGCGTCGGCGATGAGTTTCGACGACGCCAACGCCCGCATCCCGCTGCCGACCGAGACGGGCAACCTCATCGTCAAGCTGTCGGGACGGGGCATCAAGGCAACTGACTCGCCACTACTGTTTATGACGCACCTCGACACCGTACCCCTGTGCGCCGGCGCGCGGCCGCGCCTCGACGGGCGGCGGATCGTCAACGACGCCGGTACCGCCCTCGGCGGCGACAACCGCACGGGCTGCGCGGTCCTCGTGAACTTGGTCGAACGCCTCGCCGAGTCGGGCGCGGACCACCCGCCGCTGACGCTGCTGTTCACGGTGCGCGAGGAGAGCGGCCTGTTCGGGGCGCGCCACCTCGACCCCGCCGCGCTCGGCCCCGTGAAGTTCGGCTTCAACTTCGACGGCAAGCGCAGCGCCGATGTCATCCTCGGCGCCGTCGGCGCGGATCGCTGGGAAGTCGAGGTGTTCGGCCGCGCATCGCACGCCGGGGTCCACCCCGATTTGGGCGTCTCGGCCACGGCGATTTTCGCCCTCGCCCTCGCCGACATCGTGCGCGGCGGCTGGTTCGGCAAGGTCCAGAAGGGCATGAAACTCGGCACCTCGAACGTCGGCACGGTCTGCGGCAAGGACGGCGCCCCGGCCGGCGACGCGACCAACGTCGTGACCGACTACCTGTATTGCAAGGGCGAGAGTCGCAGCCACGACCCGGCGTTCGTAAGCGAAATCACCGCCGCGTACAAGGCCGCGTTCGAGTCGGCCGCGGCGCAAGTGACCACTAGCACGGGGGAAGCGGGCCGCGTGACCTTCACCGTCCGGCCCGACTACCCGCCGTTCCGCTTGGCCGACGACAGCGATGTCGTGGCCCGCGCCTCGGCGGCGATCCGCGCGGAACTCGGCTGCGAGCCGGTGCTGAAAGTCACCAACGGCGGGCTGGACGCCAACTGGCTGGTGACGCACGGCATCGATGTGGCGAGTTTTGGCGCGGGGCAGAACGAGATTCACACGGTCGATGAGTGGATTGACCTGGACGAGTTCGACCGCGCGTGCCGGCTGGCGGTGCGGCTGGCCACCATGTAGGTTCGCGTTGTGGGACGGGGGG
>CAXTPM010000562.1:0-376 GCA_964245865.1 uncultured Fimbriiglobus sp.
TTGCCGATGCTGTCCGGGCCGTAGGTCTTGGCGACGTGCTGGACGTACAGCGAGCTTTGGTAGTACGCCAGCTTCGACTCGTCGGGGGTCTTGGGCCGCACGAAGCCGCGCGCCACGGTGTCGAGCGTGAATAGCGTCTTGAGCGTGTGCGCGTCCCGGAGTGCCACGCGCCAGTCGCTCATGGGTACCCCGCGCTCGGCCTCGACCGCCAGCCCCTCGGTCAGCCAGTGCGGCGTGCGGTGGTCGGTCTGGGCGAGGTTGAACACGTGCGTCAGTTCGTGCCGCACAACGCGGCCCCAGTTGTAGGGCGCTTTGACCCCCTTCGCGGTCGGCGAGGCGAGCGTCACGACCCGGCCGGAACTCGCGCCGACGGTCG
>CAXTPM010000562.1:386-2522 GCA_964245865.1 uncultured Fimbriiglobus sp.
CACGCCCGCCGAGGGCACGCTAAATATCGATGCCGCCGCGCCGACGGTCGAGAGGTCGGGCACTCCGACGGTGCGGCCGCTGAACATATCATGCACGCTAAACAGCTCGACGAGTGTTTTACCCGGCGGCTCGTAGTTGTACTGTTTGACGTATTCGGCGTGGACTTCCTCGAGGTACTCCGCGACGAACGGCGCCAAGATTTTGTCGGGCGCGTCGTACTTGAGCGTGTAGTGCGGCGTCTCGACCGTCTTGTAGCGTTCGAGGTGCTTGAGCACCTTGATACTATTGGCGGTGCGCACGTTGAACGGGTCGGCGGCGAAGGCTTGCTTCAGGAGCGGCCGCGCCTCGTCCTCGCGGCCGGTGCGGAGGTACAAGTTGGCCAGCGACTCGGTGGCGCTCGCCAAGTCCGGCCGCAGTTCGGTGGCCTTCTTGAACGCCGCCTCGGCGTCGGCGTAGAAGCGGCGGCGCTCGAGTGCTTCGCCCATCGCGGCGTAGAACGGCGCGGGGCTGGCGTCTTCGGCGAGTTTCGCCCACTTCGCCGAGTCGTCGGGCTTCTTTTGCAGCCGGGCGAGCGCGGCCAGCCGGCCCAGCGTTTCGGCGTCGCGCGGCCGCTCGACGTGGGCAATCATGAGCTTCTCGACCGCCTTGGCGAACTGGTCGGCCAGCAAATCGAGGTCGGCGCTGAGGCGCAGCGCCGGCGGGAGTTTGGGCGCGAGCGACAGGGTTTTGTCAAGGTGCCGCGACGCGGCCGGCAGGTCGTACTGCTGGAATGCCGCCTGCGCCAGCCCCAGGTGCGCCTCGGCCGCGCGGGGGTTGAGCGACAGCGCCTTCTCGAACGCCGCCACCGCGTCGGGGCGGTTGTACTTCTCCAATAACATCGACCCGGCCAGCACCTCGGCCGGCCAGAAGTCGGGGTTCGACTTGAGCATGTCCGGCACGACATCGTTCAGGATGAACGCGAACTGCTTGTTGAGTTTGTGCGCCCGCGCGTTCTCGATCCCCGCCTGCGCCACGCAGTACAACTCTTCGGCGTCGGTGATGTCTTTGTCGGCGTTGCTGCGCTGGGTGTAGTAGCGCACAATGTTGCGGTACACCGCGTCGGCTTCTGTGAGTTTTCCCTCGTCGCGCAACATATGCGCCGTCACGACTTTGGCGAGCACATTGTTCGCGTCGATCTTGAGCGCCGCTGCGGCGTCGGCGTTCGCCGCCTCGAACCGCCCGCGTGAGTAGTGCAAATCCGCCCGCGCGGCCAGCAGCGGCGTCAGGGGTGTTTTCTCGATCGCCTTGTCGAGCAGCGCCTGCGCGGCGTCGAGTTCCCCGCGCTGGCGGTGCAGTGTGGCGAGGCTAACCGTCGCCGGCGCACGCGTTGCCTCGGCCTCGGCGAGCGGGGCGAGCATCCCCTTGGCCTCGTCGAAGTTCCCCTTCCACAGTCGGGTTTGCGCCTCCTGGAGTGGCGTCGGCGGCGCGACCTTCGGCTTCGGCGGGTTGGCGGCGGTCGCCGGGGCGGACAGCGCGAGGGCGGCGAGGAGGGCGAAGCGCATGGCGGAACCCCGCGACTGGCGAGTGGAGCTAGTGCCATGCTAGCAGACTCGCGCGGCGGGGGGTAGCGGCCGTGGCGGGAACGCCACCACGGCAAGCCCAAGACCCAGGGCGTTGCCCTGGGTCTTGGGCTTGTTGTGTCCGAAGCCCCCCTACCCCACCACGCTCAGCCGCAGGAACGCTCCCTGGCTCTCGAGGTACCACGCCACCGTGCGGCGCAAGCCCTCCTCGAAGCCCACCAGCGGCTCGTAGCCCAGGTCGGCTTGCGTCCGGCGAATGTCCGCCAGGGAGAACTTCACGTCCCCGGCGCGCGGCCGGGCGTAGCTCGGCTGCGAGCCGGCGTCGAGAATCTCGCCGAGCGCCTCGATGAGTTGCCGCACCGTCACACTCTTGCCGGTGCCGACGTTGTACACGTTCCCGCTCACGTCCGGGCGCTCCGCGGCGCGCAGCAGGCAATCGACCGCGTTGGCGACGTAGGTGAAGTCGCGCGACTGGCTCCCGTCGCCGTGGACCGTGGGCACGTCGCCCCTGGCCATCGCGGCGATGAACAGCGCGATCACGCCGCTGTAAGGGGAATCCGAGCGCTGGCGGGGGCC
>CAXTPM010000562.1:2532-2829 GCA_964245865.1 uncultured Fimbriiglobus sp.
CCGAAGATGTTGAAGAAGCGTAAGCGCACGGTCTCGATGCCGTAGGTCGCCGCGAACGCCTGCATGTACAGTTCGCCGGCGAGTTTGGCCGCCGCGTAGGGCGACTTCGCCGCCGGCAACTGGTCGGGGTGCTGGCCCCCTGGGGTGGTGCTGCCGCCGTAGGCACTGGAACTGGCGGCGTAGACTACCCGCCGCACGCTGGCCTTGCGCGCGGCGTCGAGCAGGTTCAGGGTGCCCGTCACGCAGGCTTCGTGGGTGGCCAGCGGATTCTCGACGCTGCGCGCCACGCTGGACTGG
>CAXTPM010000562.1:2839-3160 GCA_964245865.1 uncultured Fimbriiglobus sp.
GGCCAGTGCCCCGAGGTGGTAGACCACGCCCACGTCGCGCATCGCCCGGCCCACCGCACTCGGGTCGGTCAGGCTCCCCGCAACTAGCTCGACTTTCGGGGCCACCTTCGCCAAGTTGGAGCGCAGCCCCGTGCTCAGGTCATCCAGCACGCGCACCGGGCGGTTCTGCCGCACCAAGGCTTCGACGAGGTGCGAGCCGATGAACCCGGCGCCGCCGGTGACGAGACTTAGTTCGGTCATGGGGTCTTCCGGGGGGCTTCCGTGCAGGGCGCGAGATTCGTGAGCGCGGCAGTGTAACGCGGCCGGGCGCGCGGAATCAAC
>CAXTPM010000562.1:3170-3860 GCA_964245865.1 uncultured Fimbriiglobus sp.
TTCCGCTTGCACGCGCGCGGCAACTTGGGCATGGTGCGGCGAGTTGGACCGACCCGCCCGCACCGCGGAGAACACGCGATGGCTCCCGCCCCCTCCTCCAGCGCCGCGCACGACGAGCCGCCTCCGGCCCGGCCTCGCCGGCTGCGCAAGCTCGCCATCGTCCTCGGCGGAGCCGCCATCGCCGCGCTCACGCTGGTGCTGTTCGCCCCGCAGCTCCTTTCGGGCGTGGCGAAGTCGCAGGCGCTCGCACTCGCGGCCGGCAAGATCGACGGCCGGCTCGAAGTCGATTCGCTCCGGCTGCGCTGGTTCCAGCCGGTGCAACTCGGCGGCGTCCGCGTCACCGACGCCGACGGCAAGCCGGTGCTCGAGGCCGAGAGCGTGGCGCTCGACCGCACCCTGTTCGCCCTCGCACTCAGCCGCAGCGACCTCGGCACGCTCACCGTCGAAAAGCCCGTCGTCCACGTCGTCACCGAGGGCGGCACGACCAACGTCGAGCGCGTGTTCCACAAGCTGATGGAGCCGTCGGAGAAGTCGGGCAGTTCCCGGCCCGACATCACGGTCGTAGTGAAGGACGGCCGCGTGACGATGACCGACGCGGCCAACCCCGCCGGGGCGCAGTCGCTCGAACACCTGACGGCCGAGGTGGTGGTGCCGCCCGACGACACCCGCCCGATTTCGGTGAAGTTCGAC
>CAXTPM010000563.1:0-3859 GCA_964245865.1 uncultured Fimbriiglobus sp.
GGCCGAGTTGACTGTTCTGGCTCCAAAATCGGTCGCGGTTGGTGCGGATGTACCAGTTCGACAACTGCGCGTCGGCGAACTCCTCGGCGGCGAGCGTGAACTGGTCGATTTGGTAGTTCTGGAACGCGCTGTTGGCGGTCGCCACCAGCCGGTTGAGGTTCGAGAGCACCCAGCGGTCGATGGCCGGCCGGCGTTCGAGCGGCACCGCGGCGGCGGTCGGGTCGAAGCCGTCGAGGCGGGCGTAGTTCGCCAGCAAAGCGTAGCAATTCCAGAGTTTCAGCACGAACCGCGCCCGCACCTCGTTGGCCGGCACGGGGCCGAAGTTCAGGTTCAGCGCGGGGTTGTGCCGGCAGTACAGCCAGCGCATCACGTCGGCGCCGATGGGCGGGTAGCTCGCGCGCACGGCCGGGAGCATCGCCCCACTCATGGGGTCCGGCACCTCGATACTTGTGAACGAAGTCGCCCCCTCAGGCAGCGCGGCGGGCTTCTTCGGCTCGGTCAAATGCGAGAGTGTAAACCCCTCATCCGCCGCGGCAATAAACTCGATCGAATTCCCCTCCGATTTGTGCATGTCGCGCCCGGTCTGGTCCTTGACCGTAGCGAAGCCCAACAAGTTGCGGAACGGCGGCTCGTTTGCCATTTTGGTCGAGAGCGCGAGCAGCGAGTAGAACCAGTTGCGGAACTGCCCTGGGAAACTCTCGGTGATAAACTCGGCCGGGTACCACTTGCGCCAGTAGTCGGGATCAGTGTGATAGTTCAATGTGCTGAACGCGACGATGCCGGCGTCGAGCCAGGGGTTGCCGACATCGGTGATGCGGTACATCTTGTTGCCGGTGCGGGGGTTGCGCAGCACCATCTTGTCGATCCACGGCCGGTGCGGCGTGTGGCTGGCGAACTCGTCGTAGCCCTCGATTGCACGCGCTTTGAGCTCGTCCAAACTGCCGATCACGTCGAAGTCGGTCGGGTCGTTCTCGTCCACCCAGATGGGCAGGCATAACCCCCAATATCTCTTTTTAGAGATCATCCAGTCGCCCATGTTCCACAGCCAGTCGCGCTCGCGCGCGCGGCCGTTCAAGCTCTGCGGCAGGAACGTAACCTGCTCGGCGACGCGCATGATCTCGCCGCGGTAGCCCTCCTCGGTGTGGCGCGGCCCCATGTTGATGAACCACTCATCGACGAGTCGATAGAGTAATTCCGTTTTGCAGCGCCAGCAGTGCGGGTAGCGGTGGACGTAGCGCTCGGTTGCGAGTAGCCGGCCGCGCGATTTTAGCTCCTCGAACACTACGTCAGCGGTGGCCGGTTCGTGCGCGGCTAGGCCGGTGAGGGGGCCGTAGCCCGCGACGAAGCGGCCGGCCTCGTCGAGCGGGGCGAGCGCCGGAAGCTGGTTCGTCTGGCCGAGGTGGAAGTCCTCGCGGCCGCAGCCGGGCGCAGTGTGGACGATGCCCGTCCCCTCGCTCTCGCTCACCTCGTCCCAGGCGACGACGCGGTGGGCCTGACTGCCGCTCACCGGCGCGGCCCAGCCGCGCTCGGCGACGATCTTAGCAACTTCCTCGGGGAATCCGCTCGGGCTGTTCTGCGCCGGCAGGTCGTCGAACGGCGCGGCGTAGCGCCGTCCGACTAGCTCGGCGCCGGTGACTTGGCCGACCACTTCGGGCGGCGACCCGCCCTTCCCCGCGCGGCTTTTCAGGATTTGCTCGATGCTCGCCAGCGGCGGCACGGCTTTCAGCCACGGCCGCGTCGCCTTCTTGCCGGTGGCGTCGGCGTGGTCGTCCTCGACATCGCCGTCCCCGCCGGAACTGGCCTCCATGCGGTTGAGTTTGTACGCGCCGGCGCCGATGTAATACACCTCGTCGCCGAAGCGCACTTTCAGGTAGTTGAGCTTCGGGTTCACCGCCGCCGCGACGTTGCTCGGTAGGGTCCACGGCGTGGTGGTCCAGGCGATTAAATACTCGTTTTCGGCGTCGAGGAGCTTGAACTTGACGAACACCGCGCGGTGTTCGACCAGCCGATAGCCCTCCTTGAGTTCCATCTCGCTGATGCCCACACCACACCGGCCGCACCACGGCATCACGTCGTAGTCGCGGTAGATCAGTTTGTCGTCGTGGCACTTTTTGAGGTACGCCCAGATGGCGGTGTTGTTGCTGGTCGCCATCGTGAAGTAGCTGTGGCGCTCGTCGGCCGACTTGGCCCAGTCCTCATCCGTGCGGTCCCAGTTCATCCAGTAGCCGAGGCGGATGCTCTGCTCAGTCTGCACGCGCGCGAAGTGATCGACGCGCTTTTTACACTCGTCCACGAACATGGCGATGGATGCGTCTTTGTCGCCCGGCACCAGGTTTTCGATGTCGCGCTTAGATTTCAGCCCGAGCGATTTTTCGACCTCGACCTCGACCCACAAGCCCTGGCAGTCGAACCCCTGCTGGTAGCGCAACTCGCGCCCCATCATAGAGTAGTAGCGGTTGAAGGCGTCCTTGTAGGTGCGGCCCCAGGCGTGGTGGACGCCCATCGGGTTGTTGGCGGTGATGGGGCCGTCGAGGAACGACCACGGCTCTTTGCCGGCGTTGAGGGCTTTGCGCTTCTCGAAAATGTTGCGCGCGTCCCAAAACTCTAATACCGCGCGCTCTTGGGCGGGGAAGTCGATGTTTTGGGTCGGCACGTCGTCTCGGAACGCCATCGCTTGGTCTCGCTCGCGGTCGGTTGTCCCCTTAGTTTACGGGACTCGGCGGCGGGCGGTGAGGTTCGGCTACTTGACGAAGACGCCCCACTGCGAAAGCCCGCCGACGAGTTTGACTTGCTTGCGCGCGAACTGCGGCACGGTTTCGAGGCGCACCAAGTGGTCGTGCGGGCTGGTGCGCTTCTGGTTGAGGCCCACCGCTTCGAGCGTTTTCATCACCCAGTCGCGCTCGGGCAGCGGCGTCGTGAGCAAGAGTTTGCCGCCGGGCCTCAGCAAATCGTGGCACGCGGAAAAGCAATCGACGTGCTCGACCACCTCGAACGCGATAATCGCGTCGAAACTACTCGCACTGAGGCCCAGGGCGGCGTACTCGCGGACATCGCCCACCACGTCGGCGGGGGGCAGAATGTCGAGGCCCGTGTAGTTCGTGTAGCCGTGCGATTTCAGGTACTCGCCCACCCAGCCGCTGCCCGCTCCGACTTCGAGGATGCGGGCGTCTTTGGGCAGGTCGGCGAGGAAGTAGCGGATTTTCTTGGCGCGGGCGATTCGGCTGAGCAGGGGCACAACGGTCCCTCATGGGGTGTCGCGGGGGGTTTGGCAGGAGCCTAGTTCGCGTTCGGGGCGTTGTCAGGCGTTGCCGGGGGGAATGCCGTTCTAGGCTCCGACCAGTTGTGCCAACTCAGTTCGAGGGCGTGTGGTGGGCGTGGCGTGGCTGGAATCGGGCCTGGCGGAGTTGGCGCGCAAGCCGTGGCGGCTGGCGCTGGCGTGCACGGCGTTCGCGTGGCTGGCGCACCCGCAGTGGGGGCTGCGGCACGACGCGCGGCTGTACGCGGCCCTGTGTCAGCACGAGGCCGACGGGCGCTTCGCGGGCGATTTGTTCTTTTTCGGCGCGACGCAGGCGCGCTTCACCCTCTTGCCGAAGTTGCTCGGCCCGGCGGTCGTGCGGCTCGACCCGGCACGGGTGTTCGGGGTGCTCGCCGCCGCATCGAGCCTGTTGTACTGCGTGGCGGCGGCGCGGCTGACGCGGCGGCTGTTGGGCGAAAGCGCGCTCGCGGCCGCATCGTGCCTGGCCCTCACCACTCTCGATGTGTGGGTCGGCGGCGAGACGATCTTCCGGGCGCACGAGCCGTTCTTCACGCCGCGCCTGCCGGCGTTCGGCCTGGGGCTAGTGGCGCTCGAGCGGTTGTT
>CAXTPM010000564.1:0-3855 GCA_964245865.1 uncultured Fimbriiglobus sp.
GAACGCCCCATCAGTTTCGCAACTCCGCCCGCCGCCGTCAACCCGCCGCCCGTCTACTAATTGCCCCACCCCCTCCCCGCCAGGCGCCCGCCCCATGCCCCGCCCCCCCACGCCGGTCGCGCTATTCGCCTGCCTCGTCGCCGCCGGCGCGGTCGCGTGCGCCAGAGTCGCCGCCCCCCTCCCCGCCGAGCCGCCGCCCGCCCCGCCGGAGGGGGCCGCCGCGCGCCTCCCCGCCGACGACGGCTCGCGCTGGCCGACGCTCCTCGGCCCCGACGGCGACGGCCGCGTTCTGGGCGCCGCCTCCATCGAGCCGTGGGCCAAGGCCGGCCCCCGCAAGGTCTTCGAGGTGCCGCTCGGCACCGGCTACGCCCCGCCGACGCTGTGGGGCGGGCGCCTCGTCCACTGGGACCAGCAGGGCGACGCGGCGCGCGTCAGTTGCCGCAACGCCGACACCGGCGAACTCGTCTGGGCGCGCGACATCCCCACGCAGTACCAGGACGCCTACGGCTACGACCCCGGCCCCCGTGCCGCCCCCGTGCTCGACGGCGAGCGGGTGTACTGCTACGGCGTCGATGGCAAACTCACCGTTCTGTCCCTCGCCGCCGGCGAACAACTCTGGCAGGTCGATTGCTCGGCGAAGTACCGCGTCCACCCGAACTTCTTCGGGGTGGGGAGCGCGCCCCTAATCGTTGACGGCAAAGTCATTGTCGCCGTCGGCGGCAGCCCGCCGGGGGCACGCCCGACGGACTTGCGCCAGGCGCGGCCCAGCGGCAGCGCGCTCGTGGCGTTCGACGCCAAGACGGGCGCGGAAGTCTGGAAGGCCGGCGACGAACTCGCTAGCTATTCGACGCCGCTACTACGCACCATTGCCGATAACACGACGGTCCTCTACTTCGCCCGCGGCGGGCTGATCGGCGTGAACCCCGCCGACGGGGCGGTGCGCTTCCGCTACCCCTACCGCTCCAAGATGCTTGAGAGCGTGAACGCCGCCAACCCCGTCGTCTCGGGGGACGAAATCCTGCTGAGCGAGTGCTACGAGAACGGCTCGATCTTGCTCAAGTGCGACGGCAAGACTTGCGCCCCGGTGTGGAGCGAGGCCGGCAAGGACCGCTTCGACTTGGCACTCCAGTCGCACTGGTGTACGCCGCTTAAACTCGGCGACTTGCTCATCGGTTGCCACGGGCGCAACGCGAACGACGCGGAGCTGCGCTGCCTGGACTGGAAGACCGGCGAAGTCAAATGGCGCGAGCGGCGCACGGGGCGATGCACACTAGTGACAGTCGGCACTCAGGTGCTGAGTTTGTCGGAACAGGGCGAGCTACGCCTCATCAAAGTGTCGCCGGAGAAGTACGCCGAGGAGGCGCGCTTCGAGGTGCCGGAACTCTCGTACCCGTCGTGGGCGCCGCCGGTGCTGGGCCGGGGCAAGGTCTACCTGCGCGGCCAGTAGGGAGCGGGCGGCGGCAAGGGGCAGGTGCTAGTCGCCTACGAGTTGAAATTGGCCGCGAAAGCGCCGTGAGTCCGGCGCAACCCGGCGGCGGTACGGCGTTCGCTACTCGGACGGGTCGCCGGGCGACGGAGAGTCAACCGCCCGGCCCCGCACCCCAACTAGGATGACCGACCATGACCCGCCTCCGTACGCTCGCCCTCCTTGCCGTCGCCCTCCTCACCGGGGTCGCCGTCGCGCAAATCCCCGGCCAGCAAGTCCCCCCGGCGTTCGCCGCGCCGCAGCCCGGCCAGCCGGGGTTCAACCCCAACGGCCAAGTGCCGCCGCAGGTGCGCGCCATGCTGCAGCAGCGCGCCCGCCTGAGTCGCGGCATCGCCGACCGCCTCGCGTCGCTGCAGCAGTCGGGGACCGCGAAGCCCGACGAGGTGTTCCAGGCCCGCGCCGCGGCCGCGCACGCCGAGGTCGATGCGGCCGACACCGACGCCCAGCGCCTGCAGATTCTCACGACCCTGCTCGGCGAAATGAACGCCTACGAGAAGGTCGTCATCGACAGCATCCGCGCCAACCCCGCCGCGGCCAACGACATTCGCGGCAAGGTGGACCGCGAGAACGCCGTCGCCCAGTTGGAACTCGGGAAGATTGACCTGCAACTGAGCATCGAGCGCCTGCGCGCGGGGCGGTAAGCTCACGAGTCTTCAACGGCGAGCGGAGTTCACTCTCTCCGCTCGCTGCTCATTACACTGGTCGGTAGACCGGTCGCCGCGTCCACCTCCCCCGCGAATCCCGGCCCGTACACCGACTCCACGACGCGAATTGACTCCACGATTTGCGCGTTGAATTCGGCCAACTCACCGGCCGGCACCCACAGTTCGCGGTAGACCGGCCCGCCGCCGAGTTGTCGCACGGGGTAGCGCGCCGCGAACTCGTCATCGATCTCGAACGCGGTGACGAACCCGCAGTGCCCGGCCTCGGCCTCGTTGCGGTTCCACTGCGTCACGATGGCGCGGGCATACTCGATCGTGAGCACAGGGTAGAACACCGGTTGCCAGCTCAGGCGCGGCGGGTAGGCGCGCCACTCCATTTGGGAGATGAGTTCGAGTTCGCGCAGGCCGACGGGTCGGAAGAGGTTCACGGCGGATGGTCTCGGGGTCGAAGTTCCCGGTGAGCCGGCGGGCGTCAGTCTCCAGTTGCTTACTAGAGTCGGGAGAGCGGCCGGCCGGGTTCACGCTCACAGGCCGGGACTAGCCGCGGCTCACCTTCGCCATCAGCGCCACGCGCACCGCGTCCGGCAGGAATCTCGTCAGGTCGCCGCCGAGGACCGCGATTTGCCGCAGGAGCGTGCTCGAGATGTGCGAATACTCCTCCTTGGCCATCAGGAACACCGTCTCGATCTCGGCGTCGAGGTGCGCGTTCATCAGGCTCATCGTGAACTCGTACTCCATGTCCGAGAGCGTGCGCAAGCCACGGACCATGCTCTTGGCGCCCGCCTCGCGCACGAAGCGCACCGCGAGGCCGCCGAACTTTTCGACGGTCACGCTCGGCAAATCGACCGTGATCGCGCGCAGCAACTCGACGCGCTCGTCGATGGTGAACATGGTGGTCTTGTCCATGTTCACCCCCACGCCGACGATCAGGCGGTCGTAGAGGCGGCTAGAGCGGGCAATGACATCCAGGTGGCCCCGGTGCGGGGGGTCGAACGTGCCGGTGTACACGGCCGCGCGGGGACTCAGGGCGTTCGGCATCGCACTTCCTCGGCGTGGGGCCAACGGTTAGATCGAGTCGGCGGCGGCGACGAACAGGCGGTCGATCTCGCCTTCGGTGTTGTAGGCGTGCGGGCTGACGCGCAGGCGCCCGCCGCGCACGTTGATCAGCACGCCGGCCTCACGGGCCGCAGCCCGAATGAGGTCTGGGTCGGTGCCCGGCCTGCCCATCGAGACGATGCCCGAGCGCTCGTTGCCGCTGCGGGGGCTGGCGACCTCGTAGCCGCGCGACTTCGCCCGCTCGCACAAGTAGTCGGTGAGTTCGAGCACCCGCGCGGACACCTTGTCGATTCCGGCGTCCAGCAGCAAACGCATGCTTTCGCCGAGCGCGGTGACGCCGGGGAGGTTCCAGGCGCCGCCCTCGAAGCGCGTGCTGTCGGGCTTCAGCTCGAACTTGATGGTCGTGTAGTTGAAGGCGTCCCGCATCGAGTGCGCCCCGACGCCGACCACGCGCAGGCGGTCGAGCCAGTCGGGGTTAATGTATAGGATGCCCGCACCCTCGGGGGCGAGCAGCCACTTGTGCCCGTCGGCGGCGCAGGCGTCGATGAATTTCATCGCGCCCGCCAGCAGCCGGTGTTCCGCCCGGTCGCGGATCAACTCGAACGTCTCTTCCAGCCGGGGGCGGATGATGCTGACCACCATGGAGCGCGG
>CAXTPM010000565.1:0-1132 GCA_964245865.1 uncultured Fimbriiglobus sp.
AGCGATACCTCGACGGCCGCGGCGGGCTGGGCGGTGCAGAACTCCGGGCGCTCTTCCGAGTGCTCGGCCTGTCCGCGCCCGGCGGGTGGCGGTCGCCGGGCCGGACGCAGCCAATGCGGCGCACCCCAACGGCCCCACCCACTGGGGGCACCGCCATGAATGAGTCCGACAAGGCAGCGTTCGCCTCGCTCCTGGCCTCGCTGCACTCCCTGGGCGTCGTGCCCGAGGCCGAGTTCGACTCGCTGGCAGTCGGGCACCTGCGCGTCGGCGGCTACCCCGACCCGAGTGCCAAGTGGGCCGAGTTCAAGGAACTGATGCTCGGCCACGGCCGCGTGCTGCGGTTCGACCTCGGCGGCGTGCCGCGCTTAGCCCGGCTGCGGGTGGCGGGCGTCGTCGGTGGCGCGCCGGCGGTGTCGATCCGCGACGTGGCGCAGCTCGTCGAGCGGGTAGTCGCGGCGGCGGAGGGTGCGCGGCACAAGCCGCCCAGGCCGGGGCGCAGGGGGTAGTGATAGTCTCCCGCGGCCCAGGTCGCCCCGGCCCCTAGTACTTCGCCTTGTTCGCCGCGATGAAGGCGTTCAGGGCCGCGGTGATCCCGCTCTTCTTGCGGACGGCGAGCGCGAACGTCTCCGGCGGGGCCATCGGGTGCACGTCCGCCAGCGCCAGCTCCGCGGGCCGCTGCCCCGCCAGGTACGCGTTGCTCACGTCCCCCTCGCCGAACGCGTCGATCCGCCCGGCCAGCAGGTCGGCCACCGCCTTGGCCTGGTCGTCGTAGTAGGCGATCTTGGCCGACGCCGGCTTGCGGGCGGCGGTGTCAACGTCGGCGGTCGAGCCTTTCGTCACCGCCACCGTCCGCCCGCCGAAGTCGGCCATCGTCCGCAGCGACCCGGAGTCCGACTTGCGGATGAGCAGCGACCGCCTCACACCGAAGTAAGGCGCGCTCCACTCGACGCCGGCTGCGGCGCGGGCGGGGAGCGGGGCGATGCCGGCGGCCGCCACGTCGCACTCGCCGGCGCCCGGCCGCGCCCAGATGCCCTCGAACTCGAAGAAGCGGAACTCGACGTTTAGCTTGCGCTCGGCGGCGAACCGCCGCAGGAACTCCACGTCGCGCCCCCTGGCGACCCCGCCCTCCTCC
>CAXTPM010000565.1:1142-3848 GCA_964245865.1 uncultured Fimbriiglobus sp.
GAGTGTCCCCGGCTTGACCGGGCCGTCCCCCGGCGGGCCGGCCGTGCCGGCGAGGCCGGCGAGCAGGAGGGCGGCGGCGGCGCAGGCGGCAGTGCGGATCATGGGGTTCCCGTGCTATCTAGTAGCCGGCGGCCTCCCCGAGCGGGAGGCCGCCGGCTACTAGATAGCACGGGAACGGGGTCCGAGGGCGGCCGGAGGGTGCGGCGGGCATCTCGAGGCCGCCTCGCGGCGCATCTTCGCCCCCCCCGAGCCGCCCCGGAACTCGGGCAGGCCCGCGGTTTCCGTACTACGCTCGCGGGTGCGCGGGGCCGGTGGTCCGGTTCGGCACCGTCATCGCCAAAGGAGTTCACTGTGAATCGCAATACCGAAACCCCGCCCGAACTGCACCCGTCTCGCCGGAGTTGGCTGGCAGGGACCGCCGGCCTGGCCTTCCAGGGCGCGGCCGTCCTGAGCGTCACCGCGAGCGGCCGGGCGGACGAGCCGAAGCCGGTGCCGGCGGCCGACGCGAAGCGAACCGAGCGGTTCCTGCGGCGGGCCATCGAGCTGGCCCGCAAGGGGGTCGCGGCCCGCGACGGGGGTCCGTTCGGGGCGGTGGTCGTGCGCGGCGACGAGGTGGTCGGCGAGGGCTGGAACCACGTCGTCAGCGGGTTCGACCCGACCGCCCACGGCGAAATCTACGCCATCCGCGCGGCCGGGCAGACGCTCAAGTCGTTCGACCTCAGCGGCTGCGAGCTGTTCACCTCCGGGGAGCCGTGCCCGATGTGCCTGGCCGCGACCTACTGGGCGCGGATCGAGCGGGTGTACTACGGGTTCAGCATCGCCCAGGCCGCCACCGTCGGGTTCGACGACCAGTATTTCTACAACGAGTTGGCCAAGCCGATGGCCGACCGCAAGGTCCGGGAGAAGCAGGTGCTCGGCGAGGAGGGGTTCGCCCTGCTCAAGGGGTTCGCCGCCGACCCCAAGCGGGTGAAGTACTAAGCCGCGGGCGGGCCGGCCGGCGGGGCAGTGTGCGGGGCGAAAACACCCCGAAACGCCTTGGTATTCCCAAGGTGCTCAACTGCGGGGAAGCAGGGAGAACCTAGTGGCTTCACCGCCGGTCGGGGGTGGCGCCCAGTTCGGCCCGCTTGCGCCGGGCGATGACGGCGCTGACGGCCAGCGTGACGGCGGCCGCCGCCGCGCCCAGGACGCCGGCGCCGACGAGGGTGTCCGCCGTCCACCCGGACGCGAACAGCCCGGCGAAGAGGCCGTAGATGAGCGCGGCGATGAGGCCCGCAACGACACAACCGGTCAAGAGCTTCTGGTTCATGGGCGAGACTCCTCGGATTTTCGTGCGCCGCCGGGCGGTCGGCGGGCGAGCTACGGTCTAGCCGCCCGCCGACCGCCCGGCAAGCTCTGAATCTCGCACGCCCCTGAGTCCGGGCCGGCAGGCAGATCGGCGCCTGTCCCCGCGGGGTTACGGTAACGGCGAACTTTCCCCCTCCCGGCTGGCGACTTTCCCTTGCGCTTCGGCGCGGACCTGCCGCCGTCGCCGTCGGTGTTCCGAAGCGAGATCGAGACAATTTGGCCCAATTCAGGGTCGGGCGACGAAGGCAGAGACGTGGGCCGCTTGAACTAGGCAGTTCACCCCGACACCACCAGCCCCAGTCCGACCAAGTAGGCCAGCGCTATTAGCACGGTCCACGCCTCGCGGCTGAGTCCCCACACCGGCCCGGCCCCCTCCCGCCGCCACATCACCACCAGCGCCGCAACACAGATGGCGATGCACACGAGCAGGACGCCGACGAGCTGGGCGAGGTCGCTGGGCGCGGTCGGCCCCTCGCCCCCTACTAGGGCGTACCGATTGAAGCTGGGTTAGTTTCGCAATCTACGCCAGCATGATGTTGATCGACGCGGCCCAGACGAACCTGAGGAAGTTCACCGCCTTCTTGTCGTACCGGGTCGCCACCCGGCGGCACTGCTTGAGGCGCGCGAAGTACCGCTCGACCGCGTTCCGCTCCTTGTCCAGGTGCCGGTCGTAGCCGACCGCCTCGACGCGGTTCTTCTTTGGCGGGATGCACGGCTCGGCCCCGGCCGCGCGGATCGCGGCCCGGTTGGCGTCCGAGTCGTACGCCCTGTCCGCCAGCACCGCCACGCACGCGACGCCCGCGATCGGCCCCGGCAGGCGCGGGCTGTCGCCCGCCTCCGCCCCGGTCGGCTCCAGCGCGACCGGGTGGCCCAGGGGACTCACCGCGGCGTGGACCTTGGTGCCGAGGCCGCCCCGGCCCCGGCCCAGCGCCTCGGCCGACTGCCCGCCGGCGCCGCCCGCTTTTTTTTCGCGCCGGCTGCGGCCAGGCCGGCCCGGACGCAGGTGCTGTCCACGCTCAGCCACTCGGCGTCGCCGCCCCGCAGCGCGGCCGCGATCCGCTGCCAGACGCCCCTCTCGCACCACCGGTTGTACCGCTGCCACAGGCCGTTCGGTTCGCCGTAGCAGCACGGCAGGTCGGCCCAGGCGACGCCCGTCTTGGCGAGGTACCGCACGGCGTTCAGGAACAGGCGGTTGTCGTTGCCGACCCCGCCGTGCCCGCCCGGCCGGCCGGGCAGGAGGACTCTGATCCGGTCCCAGTGGGCGTCGGTGATGTCGTGGCGGCTGAGCACGGCGGGCCTCCGGGGCCGGGAAAGCACCGAAAGCCCATCGCAGATCGCCCGCCTCCAGTCAATACGCCCTAG
>CAXTPM010000566.1:0-3828 GCA_964245865.1 uncultured Fimbriiglobus sp.
TGCCCGTGGGCGGTGTCGACCATCAGCACGTCGACGCCGGCCTCGAGCAGCAGGCCGGACCGCTTGAACCCGTCCTCACCGACCCCGACCGCCGCGCCGACCAGCAGCCGTCCGTCACCGGCGATGCTCGCCTCGGGGTACTGCTCGCGCTTGGTGAAGTCCTTGACGGTGATCAGCCCGCACAGGCGGCCGTCGGGCCGGACCAGCGCGAAGTAGAGCGCACCGGAGGGGGCGGGCACGGGTCCGGGGTTTGGCGCCGGGCCTGGCGCGGGGGGCGGCACAGGGGCGACCTCGCCCTCGAACGTCGTCGTGAGCGTCACCTCCTCGACGCCGGCCTCGCCGGTGGCGGGGTCGAGCGTGATCACCTGCGCGGTGATCTCGACCTCGCCGGGCCGCGCCACGACTTGCAGCAGACCCTTGACGGGCTTCCTGACCGACGCGCGGCGGTCGCTGACCTGCCACAGGACCGCGGCCTTGGGGGGGGCGTTGGCGAGCCGGAACTCGCCGATGGTGTACGGCGCCACCCTGGCCGGGCCGGTGATGGCGAGCGGCGCGGGGGCGGGCGGCGGGGGCTGCGGGGCCGGGTCGGCGAGCAGCAGTAGGGCGGCAACTAGGGCGAACATCAGTGGAACTCCTTGGACTTCTGGGCGGGGTTTAGCACGGGCGGAACACCCCGGCGGTGAGGTAGCCGTGCCAGCCGCAGCAGCCGACGCAGTGGACGGACGGGGTCAGACTCAGGGTCGCCACGTCGGCAGCGGAGCCGGCAATGATGGCCCACGAGGGCGACTCCGCGCGCTTCGGCGAGCTGACGCGGATCGGCGCGAACTGGCCGCACCCAGGGCACGCCAGCATCAGGTGGTCGCCTGTTGTGTCGTGCTCGGCGCGCATCATCGCGCACCGGCCCGGCTCCCCGTACTGGGGGCAGTCGTCCGCGTCCCAGGCGTCCCAGTCGTGCGGGGTAGCGGCGACGGTGCGGCGGGGGTCGATCTCGGGACGGATCGGATGGGCATCGACCGGCGGTGTCCAACCCGCCCACGACTCTTCGCCCCCCGGTGGGCCGGCGCCGAGCCAGCGGTGGCCGTCGTCCAGGCACAGGCCGACTTGGCGCACCGACGCCTCCCACGCGACCTGGATGTGCCGCGGGAGGTCGGCGAAGGCGGGCATCGGGTCGCCCCGGAAGTTCTTGTTGCCCGTCGAGGCCGCGTAAGCGCGGTAGGCACTCGCTGCGATGTCGGACCAGGGCATTCCGGGCGCTGCACTACTCATTGAGGAGTTTCCTTCAAATGTTGGGCGGGCAGGGCGAAATCGGAGTGGGAATCGAGCGCGACCTTCTGGGCGTCGATCTTGGCCTCGGTGCGCTCGGCGGTGTCGGCCGCCACTCGGGTGAGCAGGCCGTTCTGGCTCGCGCGGTCGTAGGTGTTGCGGTGCCACGCCTTGATCTCGGCGTGGTCGAGCCGCACCTCGCCCTCGGCGCGCAGCCGGCGCCGCTCGCGGGCGAAGCCGAGCAGCAGGTCGAGCGCGACGAGCGCGAAGCCGCCGAGCGCCCACAGTTCGAGCCGAGTCACTTCGCGCCCCCTTTGTCTTGGTCCGCCAGGGACGTGTGCATCCGCGACCCCGACACCGGCACGTCCCAGCCGTTGCGCCGGGCGATCTCCTCGAACACCTCCTGGCGGGCCTGGAGCGTCGCGCAGCGCTTCTCGCACTCGGTGTGCTCGTTCTGGAGGACGCGCAGTTGCAGCTCCAGCTCGCGGATGCGCTCGGACTGCTTGGCCGCGTTCTGCTGGAGGCCGTCGTAAATCCGCTTCTGGTCGTCGGCCGAGTTGGCTCGCTCGCGCTTCTCGTCCTCGATCTCGTCGGCGCGATCCTTCTCCTTGTTGCGGTCGCGGCGGTTGAGGAGCCACTGCACGCCGCCGGCGACCGGCACCAGCAGCGTGAGGGCGCCGCTGACGACCCAGCCCCAGGGGGTTTCGTTCGGCTCGCTCATAAGGGCACCCCGTGGAACACGCCGTCGTAGAAGTCGAGCGCGACCTGGGGCACGGGCCACCCCTCCCACCGGCGCGCGAGGAACTCGGCCAGCAACTCGCTCCGAGAGTGCAGGTACTCCGCGCCCGGCGACGCCGCCACCAGCGCGGGCAGCACGCCGGCGTCGAACTCAGCGAGCCGCGCGGGACTCAGCAGCGGCTCCAGGAGGTGCGCGACCTCGTGCAGCACCAGGTGCGGCGACAGGCCCGGCGCGACGTAGGCGGTGAGCGTGCCGAGGTCCGCCAGTCCCGGCAGCCCGTCGTAGGTGCGGCCCTGGTCGCCGGGGAGGCCGATGGGCCGGCCCGCCAAGTAGGCGAACTGGGGCAGCGCCGTCACCGGCCCGTCGAACACGCGCACGCTCACGCCCCGCCCGGCGAGCCAGATGCGCTCGGCACGGGGAATCTGCTGGATCGCGGCGAGCGCTTGGCTGGTGTCGGCGCCGGGGGTGGCGGGGTCGGCCGCGACGGGGATTTCGACCCTGGCGGGCCACGGCGGGATCACGATGGCGTCGTCGCGGGCGTCGGGCAGGTCGTAGCTCGCGTACCTCCCCGAAACCGCCAGATAGTCGGCGGCGGGATAGTCGTGCGTCAGCCCGCTGGGGCAGTCGCGGCCCTCGAACTCGGTGAGCTTCAGCATGGGCGGAACACTCCCCCGGTGAGGTAGCCGTGCCAGCCGCAGCAGGCCGTAAGGATCGAGGGCGTCAGGCTCAGCGTCGTCACGTCGTCGCGCGAGCCGGCGGTGATCTGCCAGACCGGCGACGGGGCCGGCTGGTGATCGCCGGCGCGCAGCAGCCCGTACACGCCGCAGCCGGGGCAGCAGTACGCGAGGTGGTCGCCGGTCGTTTCCATGTCCGGGGGCAGCGCCCCCGCGCTGCCCGGCTCGCCGTAGTCCGGGGCGTCGTCGTGGCGCCACGCCGCCCAGTCGAGGGGCGTGGCGGGGACGGCGTGGGGGCTGTAGGTTTGCATGCGCTACTCGATTCGGTATCCGGTGAACTTCACGCGCGTCGGACTGCCGCCGATCTGGTACAGCCAGTCCGGCTCTCTGGGCTCGGCGGCATCATCCTTGGCGTCCCGCCAGTAGTTGCCGACCGCCTCAAAGTAGTCGTTGGCCTCGGACTCCTTATCCGCCGGGCACACGTACCAGTGCGAATCCTCGTCCTGCACCAGCACGTGTTCGGCCTGCGGCTGCGGGGTGTTCGGGGCTTTTGCGTCGGCGGGGTACGTTCCCATCGGGGCGTCCTTACAGTTGGTGCAGGGGTCTACTCGGTGGTACTGCCAAAGACCGCACCGGGGGCACGTCACCACGCCCAGCCGTGGGCGAAACTCGGGACGTAGGCGGTGCCGGTGGCCGCGCCGAGGAAGTAGGCCCGCGTCGAGAGCCGCCGCAGCCGGGGGTCGCGGCCGGGGTCGCGGGACCACTCGTAGTCGCGCGCGAAGTACCCGTCGCCCGCGCCGGCGCCCTGCACCCGGACGCCGGCTAACAGGCAGGTGTCGTATTCGTTCGCCGCCACGCGGGCGTCGAGCGCCGGGATTCCGAGCAGTCGGGCGAGGTAGCCTGAGTCGGCCATTAGGCGTCCCCCACGGCGAGGCGCACGCCGGCGCCTGAGCCGCTGGCCGAGAGCGCCCGGCCGGCGAGCGAGCGCACGTTGACGCCGGCGGTCGTGACGCCCCTCGCCGTGAGTTCGGCCCGCAGCGCGGCGAGCGTGAGGCCCGCCGCCCCCGGCGTCAGCGCCTGCGGCACCAGCGCCGCCACGCCGTGAGTTCGGCCCGCAGCGCGGCGAGCGTGAGGCCCGCCGCCCCCGGCGTC
>CAXTPM010000567.1:0-3805 GCA_964245865.1 uncultured Fimbriiglobus sp.
CAGGAAGCAGATCGCTCCCACCAGCACCGCCGACGCCAGCACCAGGAGCGCGAACGTGCCGTCCTCGCCGCTCAAGCCGCCGGCCGACTCGCGCTTGCGCTGCGCCGCGAACCGCCCGGCCAACAGGACCGCCAGCACCGCCGGCGCGAACCGGCCGAGTAGCATCGCGGCCGTCGTCGTCAGGTTGTAGAACGGCGTGTTCGCGCCCAACCCACCCATCGCCATGCCGTTGTTGGCCACGCACGAGGCGTAGGCGAACACCAGCTCCGAGAACGCGCGCGGCCCCTCCCCCGTCGGCCCGGCGCGCCCGGCGTCGGTGGCGCTGGCGAGCGCGGCGAACAGCAGAATCGCCGCGGGGTGGACCAGCACGAACGCGGCCACCAGCTTGGCCTCCGTCACCCCGACCGACTTGCCCAGGTACTCCGGCGAGCGCCCGACCATCAAGCCGCCCAAAAATGCCGCGACCAGCGCGACCACCGCCATGCCGTACAGGCCGCTGCCGAGTCCGCCGAAGACGATCTCGCCCAGGGCCATGTTGCCGAGCATCACCAGCACCCCGAGCGGGTGGAACGAGCCGTGCATCGAGTTGTTCGAGCCGGTCGCGCCATTCGAGGTCACGACCGCCGCGAGCACCGAGCCGCCGACGCCGAAGCGCGTTTCCTTGCCCTCCAGGTTGCCGCCGGACAGTCCCTGCCCCGCCGCGTATGCCGGCCCGGCGGACTCCGCAAAGTCGCACACAACCAGCCCCGCGACGAACAGCGCCGTCATCACCCCCAGCAGCAACCACCCCGCGCGGGGGCGCCCCGCGAGCCGGCCGAACATCACCGGCAGCGACGCGGGGATGACGGCAATCGCCAGCAGCCCCAGGAAGTTCGAGAGCGGCGTCGGGTTCGCGGCGGGGTGCGCGCCGTTGGCGCCGAAGAAGCCGCCGCCGTTGGTGCCGAGGTTCTTGATCGCTTCGAGTGCCGCGACCGGGCCTTGGGCGATCACCTGCCGTTGCCCCCCGGCGCTGACGACCTCGGCGTAGGGCGCGAAGTTCATCGGCACCCCCTGCCACACCAACAACAGCCCGAGCACGAACGCCGCCGGGAGCAGTACCCGCACGGTGGCGCGCACCAGATCGACCCAGAAGTCCCCCACGGTGGGCGAGCTGCGCCGGGCGAAGCCGCGCGCGAACGCCGCCGCCACGGCCAGCCCCGCCCCCCCGGCCGCGAACCCCTGCGCGGTCAGCCCGGCGAGCTGCGCCCAGTAGCGCAGGGTCGATTCGCCGCTGTACGCCTGCCAGGTGGTGCCGGTCGAGAAGCTCACCGCCGTGTTGAGCGCCAAGTCCGGCGTCATCGGCGTCGTGAGGAATCGGCCGTCCGGCCCGCCGGGGAGGGCGTCCTGCACTAGCAACAGCGCGAAGACCAGAGCCGCGCCGCCGAGTCCGTAGAGCACGAACGCGGCGGCGTATTCGGTGGCCGTCATCTCCGAATCGGGCCGCACGCCGAGCAGGCGCAGCAGCCCGCGCTCGACCCCCGTCGGCGCGCCGGAGAACAGCCGCGCCAAGTAGCCGCCCACCGGCCACGCCGCCCCGAGCACGATCGCCAGGAACGCGGCGTACTCGACCCAGCGCCGCCCGGCCCACCCGCCCAGGTGCCAGCCGGCTGGCGCGGGGCCGGGTTCAAGTCCGCCGTCGAGGGCGAGGTTCAGCGCCAGCACGTCCACGCGCGCTTCGCCCAGGAACCCCAGTTGCGGAGCGCGAGTGTGGGCCAGAGCGTGCCGCCGCACCAGTGCCTCGCCCAGCCCCCGCGCGCGGGCCACTCGCCGGGTTTGCAACTCGGCGTCGGCGGGCGAGATGTGCGGGTCGAGGCCGCTGCCCGAGCGCGTCACCGCCTCGGCCGGCACGGCGGCGCCGGGCGGCAACTCGTTCGCCCTGCGGTACTCGGCGACGGCGCCGGCGACTTCGGCGCGGAGTTTCGAGTCGTTCGGCCCGAGGTGGCTCGCCCCCGACGCACCGCCGTCGTAGTCGCATGCCGAGGGGCGCGGGCGGAAGTAGCCCGCGCCGGCGAAGTTCTGACCCACGACTCCCGAGCCGACGACCGCGCCGCCGCGCTCCACGAAGCTGCCGCCGGCCTGGCGGGGGAACGCGAGCCGGGCGACCGCCGCTAGTGCCAAAGGGTAAAGCACCCCCGTGAGCAGCGTCAGCGCCGGCAGCGCGACCAGCAGCGGCCGCAGGCCGGGGCGGAAGCGCGCGGGCGGCGGGGCGTCGGCGGCGCCGGGCGGGGCGGTCGGGTCGGGCATCGCGCGGAACTCACAAACACTCGGGGCGGGGGCTGCCGCGCTCACTATATCAACGCGGCACCGCCCCCAAGCGGCCGCGCCGCCAACCTTGACACAATTTTGACCCGCCCATGCCCGACGCCCTCAAGCCGCTGAACCTCGACGACCCCGTCGCGCGGAGCCTGCGCCTCGGCTTCGCGCGCTTCCCGGTCACGATCACCGTCGCCGAGGCCGTCGAGAGGCTGCGCGCCGAGCCGAGCGCCGACGCCATCTCGTACTTCTACGCCGTCGGCGACGACGACCGGCTCGAGGGGGTGGTGCCGGCGCGCAACCTCATCGTCGGCCGGGCGGACCAGCTCATCGGCGAGGTGATGGTCCGCGAGGTCGTCACGCTCCCCGAGGGCGCGACCGTCGCCGACGCCTGTAAGGCGTTCACCGAGCACCGCCTGCTGGCGATCCCCGTGGTGGATGCCGAACGGCGGCTGCTGGGCCTGGTCGATGTCCAGCTCACCACCGACGAGCTGGAGCGCGTCCACCATGCCGGCGGCCGCGACGACCTGTTTTCCCGCATCGGCGTGCACGTGGCCGGCGCGGAGCAGCGGTCGCCGGGGCGGGCGTTCCGCGAGCGCTTCCCCTGGCTGACGGTGAACCTGCTCGGGGGCATCGCCTGCGCGGCCCTCGCCGGGGTGTTCGAGGGGACGCTGAACAAAGTCGTGGCGCTCGCGTTCTTCATCCCCGTGGTGCTGAACATGGCCGAGAGCGTCAGCGCCCAGTCGGTGAGCCTGGCGCTGCACCTGCTCGCGGGGGAGAAGCCGACGTGGAAGTCGCTCGCAGGCCGGGTAGGGGGCGAACTCGCCACGGGGAGCCTGCTCGGCGCCGCGAGCGGCGCGGCCGTCGCGGCGGTGGCCCTGGCGTGGCAGGGGCGCGCCGACGTGGCGCTGGTGCTGCTGGGCGCGATCGGCCTCGGGGTGACGGTCTCCGCGGCGGTAGGATTGGCGGTGCCGATGGTCCTGCGCCTGATGAAGCTCGACCCGCGCGTCGCCGCCGGCCCGGTGGCGCTGGCCGTGGCGGATGTGCTCACGATCGCGGGCTACTTCGGCCTCGCGCGGCTGGCACTGGGGTGAGGTGCGTTCCGGGGCATCCGAGCGGCCCGCCCCCACCTCATCTCACTCGTGAGTAGGGAGGGTGGCCGGCGCCGGGCGCGAGCCGGTATGATAAGCCGTCCCGCCGCACCGCCCCCCGACCGAGCCGCCGATGCCGACCCGCCTGCTAGTCGCCGCCCTCGCCGCCCTGCTCACCGCCGCCAGTGCGGGCGCCGCGCCCCCGGCCGGGCGGTGGAAGTTCCGGCTCCCCGAGGGCGACGAGTCGATCACGTTCCTGCTCAACTTCGCCGAACAGGGCGGCGCGTGGAAGGGCGAGTTCCTCTCCAGCTCGGTGGGGCTGCGCAAGCCCCCCTCGGTGCCGCGCGTCGAGGTCGAGGGGGACCGCGTGCGCTTCGCCGTCGAGATCGACGGCCGGGCGTTCATCGACTTCGACGGCAAAC
>CAXTPM010000568.1:0-281 GCA_964245865.1 uncultured Fimbriiglobus sp.
TGATGCTCCACAGGCTCGCCCCGATACTCGACGAAGTCCATAACAGGCTCTAGTCGTGTGGGATGTCGATCCCGAGGCGGGTGTCGTCCGCCGGTACCGGCCGAATGAGCCGGCGCCGGCGGTGTTCGGGGCCGGCACCGAAGCCGACGCCGAGCCGGCCGTGCCGGGGTGGCGCGTGGAGTTGGACTGGCTGATGGAAGACTCCGACGACGAAGTGGGTGGTGCGGCCGGCCGCTGATGTAGAGTCGGAGGCGAGCGTAGCGCGAGGATCAGCGCCTCGG
>CAXTPM010000568.1:291-3800 GCA_964245865.1 uncultured Fimbriiglobus sp.
TCGGAATGCTCGCCGGGCAGCGAAGTGGCCGCCCGGCCCCGGCGGCCGGTCACTGGACGACCGGCCGGGGCCGAACCGGTCCGGCGTTACTTCTTCGCCCCGTCGAGCTTCTTCTCCAACTCCGCCAGGCGCTTCTCCAGGCCGGCCACTTTCTTCTCCAACTCGGCCACCTTCTTCGACTGGTCGAACGCGACGTTCAGCGGCCCGAAGTCGAACGCCGGGAAGGCGAAGCCCTCCGGCAGCGGCGCGGCGCCGCCGAAGGCGAAGCCGCCGGGGGCGGGGCGCAGGGTCGCATTGGCCGTCACCTTCTCGCCGTCGCGCTCGAGCGCGACGGCCACGTCGGCGCCGGGCTTCGCCTCACGCACCAAGCGGCGCAGGTCGTCGGGCGACTTCACCGGCCTGCCGCCGATGCCCGTGATGATGTCGTCGGGCTTAATCCCCGCCGCAGCGGCCGCCGAGCCGGGGGCGACCGAGGCGACCACCGCGCCGGCCTCGGCCTTGGCGTTCAACTCCTCGCGGAGTTCGTCGGTGAGCGGCTTGACGGCGACGCCGAGACTCGGGCCGGCCTGGGCGCCGGGGAACTCGAAGCGCCGCACCTCGACTTTGGGTTGCGGTTTCTGGGGGGCGGTCTCTGCAGGTGCCTGGGCGCGCGCGGCGCCGGCCGCGAGCGCGGCCACTGCGGTCAATACGATCCGACGCATGGGGGAAACTCTCTGGGTTGAGCGGGGCCGGCCGAACCGCCGGTGGCCCCGAGTTTCGGATGGCCCGGCCCGCCGGGCGGACTCGCGACGACCGTGAAAAATCTCTGAGAGTCGGCGCTTGCCCCAGCCGCCGGCGCGCGGTAGCATCGGCCGGATGCACACACCTCCCCGCCGAGTCGGCTTCACGCTCATCGAACTCTTGGTCGTAATCGCCATCATCGCGGTGCTGGTCGCGCTGCTACTTCCCGCCGTGCAGAAAGTGCGCGACGCCGCCGCACGCATTGCTTGCGCCAACAACATGAAGCAACTGGCACTCGCGCTGCACAGCTACGAGTGCGCCAACGGACTGTTCCCCGAGGGCTACCGCTTCGACCCGCCGCGGCGCTCGTTCGTGCCGCCGACCCTGAGTTACATCGAGCAGCCGAACGTCCGGTACGACCTGGGTAAGAACTGGGACGACCCCGTCAACCAGGACGCCGGGCGGACCCCGATCAAGCTCTTGTTCTGCCCCTCCGCCCCTAACGGCAGCGACCGCGTGGCGACCGACATTCCGTGGAAACCGGCGGCGAGCGACTACACCGTCTACCACGGCGTCAACCCGAGCTACTGCGACAACGCCGGCTGGCCGTACTACTCGCCGGTCGCGGAGAACGGCGCGATGACGCGCCGGGTCTGCCGGATCATCGACATCACCGACGGCACCACGCAGACGATGCTCGTGGCCGAGAACGTCGGCCGGCCGGACCTCTACCGCATGGGTCGCAGGATCGAGGGGTTCGCCTACAACGGCGGCTGGACCGACCCCGACCTCGAAATCGCCCTGGACGGCTCGGACTTCCTGACCACCGGCCAGGGGCAGGGGTTCGGCACCTGCGTGATGAACTGCACCACCGACAACGAGATGTACAGCTTCCACATTGGTGGGGCCAACGTGGCGTTCTGCGACGGCGGCGTGCGCTTCATTCGAGAAACTGTCAGCCCCCGGACGTTCGCCGCGCTCGTGACCAAGAGCGCCGGCGACAGTCCGGGGCCGGACTGGGAGTAGGGGAGTTCGCGGTGTCGAGCGGCGCCGCTCGACACCGCCGCCGGCCGAAACTGCCGCCCGACCCGGCTCACGTCAGGTTCTTGAGCTTCAGCGGGAAGTCGATCACCGCCGGCGGAGTCCAGACCTTCACGCCCGGCAACTTGCCGAAGTCGATGACCGCCGAGCCGACCCTGGCATCGGTGCCGAACGCCACGGTGTCGTCGCCGCCGCCGGTGTTCACAGCCAGCGCATAGTCGGCCTGACCGTTGATCGTCACGACATCCTTGCCGCTGCCGCCCTGGTACGTCACCTTGCCGCCGATTTCGCTCTGCGGCAGGCTCGTCACCGAGAACGAGTTGGTGCCGTTGCCGAGGTCGATCTTGACGCTGCCGGCGATCGCGGCCGCGTAGTCGAACTCGTAAGACGTGTCGCCGAACGAGCCTTTGCTGGCCGAGCCGACGGTCACGGTGTTCGTGCCGGCCGTACTCGTAACCGTGAGCGAGCCGCCGATCTCCGCCGCCGGACCCCCTTCGTAAGTGAAGTCGCCGATGAACCCGCCGACGAACCCGCCGACGAAGAAGTTAGCGCTCGATTTGGATGAACCGCCGAGGTCGATCTTGGCGTTGCCGCCGACCGAGCCGTAGATGCCGACGCTGCTACTCGCGGTCGGCCCCGCCGAGAACTTGAAGTTGCCGCCCAGGTCACCTTCCATGGAGGCGGCGAACGACCCGCCCAGCGCTTTCACGGTCGCGTCGCCGTCCACCTGCCCTACGAGGTAGGTGTAGCTGAAGTACCCAGGGGCCGTCGCGCCGCCGGCGATCGAGACGTTGCCGTGGACGCGGCCTCCGATGAAATTCCCGACGCCGCCGGGCGAATCGACGCCGTTGGCCGTCACGTCGCCGAGTACCTCGCCGAAGCTCTGGGTGTAGGTGATCCGCGAGGTGCTCAGGTTGCCGTGGATCGTGCCGTTGTCGAGGGTGAAGAAGTCCTCGACCGGCGTCGCGACCGCCTTGCCGGCCACGGTCACGTTGCCGCCGATGTCGATGGGGTGGCTGGCGACCACGTTGAAGTCCTCGTCGTACTCGTAGCGGCCGAGCACGGCGAACCCCTCGGTGCCGGCGCCGTTCTTGAACGAGACGTTGCCGAGCACCCCGCCGGGGCCGGCCGAGTTGATCACCTGGGCGCCGGAATCGGTGCTCGGGTCGGTGTCGCCGGCGCCGAGGTCCACCGAGACGTTCCCCGGCAGGGCGTCCCCCGCCACGTCGATCTGCACGTAGGTGTCGAACTTCGGCAGCTTGACCGAGATGTTCCCAGTGACGTGGTACGTGCCCAGGTTTAGTGTGCCGTCTGTGACCTTGTAGTTGTGATCACTGACGTGCTTGACCTGGACGATTTTGGAGTAATTGAAGTCGAAGAAGTCCTCGTCGAACGGGTAGCCACTCACAGCGGGGGTGCCGGTGAGGGCGAGCGACTCGCCGTTGTAGGCGACGGCGAGCGCGGGGACGACGCGGTCTTCGAGGCGGGCGAACTGGGGGACGAAGCTGGGGCGACGCATGGGGAACCCTTGGGCCTGCGACTCCTGGCGGCACGGGGGACGGCCCGGCCGCGGCCACCGCACAGGGCTGGCCACCAATCAGATGCCCGTCCGAGGAGGCGCGCGTCGCGGATTCGGAAAATCTTCACAATGTCGGCAGACTATTCCGGGCCGGTCGCCAGCGCCCGCAGCCGGCCCAGCACGCGCGACCGGGCCAGGCGCACCGCGTTGGGGGTTAGCCCGAGTTCGG
>CAXTPM010000569.1:0-3800 GCA_964245865.1 uncultured Fimbriiglobus sp.
CAGCGCAAGCGCGAGGCAGGCAGCAAACTCGTCGTGGCCGACCCGCGCCGCACCGCCACGGCGCGCCGCCGACTTGCACCTGCCGCTCGCGCCGGGGTCGGACCTGGCGCTCGCCAACGGGATGCTGTTCGTCGCCATCGAGGAGAACCTCACCGACGCCGACTACATTCGGGCGCGCACCACCGGCTTCGACGCCGCGCGGCGGGTGGCCCTGGCTTACGACCCCGCGCGGGTCGAGCGCCTCACCGGCGTGGCCGAGGCGGCGCTGCGCCAAACGGTACACTGGCTGGCGTCGGCGGGGCGGGCGATGATCCTCACCGGTCGCGGGCCGGAGCAGCAGTCGAAGGGCGTCGAGACCGTACTAGCGTTCATCAACCTCGCGCTCGCACTGGGGAAGTGCGGCAAGCCGGGGAGCGGCTACGGCTACCTCACCGGGCAGGGCAACGGCCAGGGCGGGCGCGAGCACGGGCAGAAGGCCGACCAACTGCCCGGATACCGGCTCATCGAAGACGCTGCCTACCGCGCGGCTATCGCGGCGGTGTGGGGCGTGCCGCCGGGGAGCCTGCCGGGCAAGGGCAAGAGCGCCTGCGAACTGCTCGACGCGCTGGGGTCGCCCGAGTCCGGGGGCGGCGGCGTGCGCGGCCTCCTGGTGATGGGGTCGAACCTCGCGGTCGCGGCGCCCGACGGGGACCTCGTTTCCCGGCGGCTCGATTCGCTCGAGTTCCTGGCCGCGTGCGACTCGTTCGCCAACGAGACGACCGCCAAGGCCCACGCGGTGTTCCCCGTCGCGCAGTGGGCCGAGGAAGGGGGCACGATGACCAACCTCGAAGGGCGCGTGGTGCGCCGCCGGGTGGTGGCCCGCCCGCCGGCGGGCGTGCGCGGCGACATCGACGTGCTGCGCGAACTCGCGGAGCGGCTGGGCTGCGGCCACCAGTTCGCGTTCCGCACGGGCGAGGACGTATTTGCCGAGTTCCGCCGCGCGACCGCCGGCTCGAAGGCCGACTACTCGGGCATCAGCTACGAGCGCATCGACGCCGAGGACGGGGTGTTCTGGCCGTGCCCGGATGAGCTGCACCCCGGCACGCCGCGCGTCTTCCTGGAGCGCTTCGCCCACCCCGACGGCCGCGCGCGCTTCCACGCCGTCGAGCACCGCGCGAGTGCCGAGGAGCCGGACGCCGAGTTCCCGCTGGTGCTCACCACGGGGCGGTACAAGGAGCACTACAACTCCGGGGCGCAGACCCGACTCGTGGCCGCACTGTCGCGGGCGCGGCCGGCGCCCTTGGTGCAGATGGACCCGCACTTGGCGGCGCGCGTCGGGGCCGTGGCGGGGAGCCTCGTCACGCTCGAGAGCCGGCGCAGGTCGGCGGAGTTCGCGGCCGAGGTCTCGCACGACATCCGGCCCGACGCGCTGTTCGTGCCGTTTCACTGGGGCGGCGCCGTGGCCGTCAACCGGCTGACGAACCCCGCGCTCGACCCGGTCAGCCGGATGCCGGAGTTCAAGGTGGCGGCGGTGCGCGTCGGCAGCGTGCGCGCCGCTGAGGAAGGAACCGCGTCGTGACCCGCCTCGCCATCGTCGGCAACGGCGTCGCCACAGGCCGGCTGCTCGACGACCTCGAGCGCCGCGGCCTCGACCGCTTCGCCATTCCCGTCTTCGGCGAGGAGCCGCGCGGCTGCTACAACCGCGTGCTGCTCGGGCGCGTGCTGGGCACCGGCGACGCCGAGTCGATCACGACCAAGCCGGCCGGGTGGTACGCCGAGCGCGGGGTGGCGTTCCACTCGGGCGTCACGGTCACGAGTCTCGACGCGGCCAGCAAGTGGCTCGAAGCGTCCGACGGCTCGCGCCACGAGTTCGACGCGGCCGTCATCGCTACCGGCAGCGCCCCGTTCGTGCCGGACGTGATGGGGCTACGCGGCCCCGGCGGTGCGTTCAAGCGCGGCGTGCATGCGTACCGCACCGTCGGCGACTGCGAGCGCATCCGCGCCGATGTCTCGCCCGGCACCACCGCCGTGGTGGTCGGCGGCGGACTGTTGGGCCTCGAAGCCGCGAAGGTGCTGGCCGACCTCGGCGCGGCGGTCACGGTGGTCCACCGCCCGGCGGGGCTGATGAACGCCCAGTTCGACGCAGCCGGGTCGCGCCTGCTGGGGCGCGCCTTCGAGAAGCTCGGCGTGCGCGTCGTCACCGGCACCTCGCCCGAGGAACTCCTCGGCACCGCCGCGGTGGCGGCGGTGCGGCTCGCGTCGGGCGAGGTGATTGAGGCCGGGGTGGTGGTGTTCGCCTGCGGCATCCGCCCGCGTGCCGAACTCACCCGCGCCGCCGGACTCGCGGTGCGCTCCGGGGTGGTGGTCAGCGACTCGCTCGAGACATCCGCGCCGGGGGTCTACGCCCTGGGCGAGTGCGCCGAGCACGCCGGGCGGGTCTACGGCATCGTGCGGCCGATCTACGAGCAGTCGGCGGTGCTGGCGGACATCCTCAGCGGCGCCGACCCGCACGCGCGCTACCGCGGCTCGAAGCTCTACACGCGCCTGAAGGTCGCGGGCGTCGAGGTGGCGAGCCTCGGCATCGTGGACGCCGAGACCGACGCGGACGAGGTGGTCGAGGTCTCCGAGTTGCGGCGCGGCGTCTACCGCAAGCTCGTGGTCCGCGACGGCCGACTCGTCGGCGCGGTCCTCGTGGGGGACGCCTCGGCCGCGCCGGCGCTCGTGCGGCTCCTCGACCGGGGCGACCCGCTGCCCGCGAACCGGCTGAATGTGCTGGCCTCGGGTGATGCCATCCCCGGCGGCGAGTCGACGAGTGACCCCGAGGTGTGCAACTGCCACCGCGTCCGCACGGGGGCCATTCTGGAGGCCGTGCGCGGCGGCTGCGACGACCTGGCGAAGCTCGCGAGCGCGACCAGGGCCGGCACCGGCTGCGGCCCGTGCCGGGGCCAGTTGGCGGACTTGATCCTCCGCAACGCCCCGGCCCCGGCCGGGCGGAAAGGCTGAGCACCGCAATGCGCGACGACCCCCGCCGGTACAGCGTGCTGGCCGTCTCCACGGCCGCGTTCACGCTGCTGTTCGCGGTGTGGCTGATGTTCGGTGTGTTGGGCGTGCCGATCCAAAAGGAACTCGGCCTCACCGACGGCCAGCTCGGGCGCCTGGGCGCGGCGGCGGTCCTGGCCGGGTCACTGCCGCGGCTCGCGTTCGGCATCTGGGCCGACCGCGCGGGGGGCCGCAAGGTCATGGCGGTGCTCTTGATTAACCGCCGCCGCGCCGACGTTCCTGGTCAGCCGCGCGACTAGCTACGAGCAACTCCTGGGGCTGGCGCTGCTGTTCGGCCTCGCGGGGAACGCGTTCTCGGTCGGGATCGCCTGGAACGCGGCGTGGTTCACGGCCCGCCAACAGGGCATGGCGCTGGGGGTGTTCGGCGCGGGCAACGTCGGCGCGGCGGTGACGAAGCTGCTCTTCGGACTGTTCGGCGCCGCACTCCTGGTCGCCATCCCCGCCGAGGGGCTGCTCGGGGGCTGGCTCCCCGGCGGGTGGCGGTTCTACCCCACGCTCTACTCGGTGCTGCTGGTGCTCCTCGGCGCCGCGGTCTGGGTGCTCGTGCCGCGCCCCGACCGCGCCCGCCACGGGCCGGCCGCTGGGGCAAGCCCTCGCCCCGCTTGCGTCGGCGCGCGTCTGGGAGTACGGCCTGCAGTACGTGGTGGTGTTCGGGGCGTATGTCGCGCTGACGCTGGTGCTGCCGAAGTATTATGTCGCCAACTACGCTCGACTTGTGCGGTTCACGGTGCGGGCGCGAGGCCCGCCAGCGGGAGTCCCCT
>CAXTPM010000570.1:0-314 GCA_964245865.1 uncultured Fimbriiglobus sp.
CGCCCAACTCGGCGCTCCACCACGGCAGCCGGCTCTCGGCGCACCTCGCCTGGGGCACCCTCAGCGCGCGGCAGGTCTACCACGCTACCGTGCGCCGGCTAGTCGAACTCGACCGCGATCCCGAGCACCCGGACTACTTTCAGTGGACGCGCGGGCTGAAGAACTTCCTGGCCCGGCTGCACTGGCGCGACCACTTCATCCAGCGCCTCGAAGACGAACCGAAGATGGAGTTCCGCCCGCTGCACCCCGCGTTCCGCTCCCTGGAGTACGAGGACGACCCGCGCCTGCTGAGTGCGTTCGCCGCGGGGCAGACC
>CAXTPM010000570.1:324-3799 GCA_964245865.1 uncultured Fimbriiglobus sp.
TGAGCGCGACGGGGTTCGTGAACTTCCGCATGCGCGCGTTCGCCACCAGCTTCGCCTGCCACGCGCTGCACCTCGACTGGCGCACGGCCCACTACCCGCTGTGCCGGACGTTCCGCGACTACGAACCGGGCATCCACTTCAGCCAGTTGCAGATGCAAGCAGGCGTGGTCGGCATCAGCACCATCCGGGTGTACAGCCCGCACAAGCAGCTAGCCGAGCAAGACCCGCGCTGCCGCTTCGTGCGGAAGTGGGTGCCGGAGTTGCGGGACGCCTCGGACGAGCGCATCCGGTCGCACCACCTCGACCCGGTGAGCGGCTACGGGCCGGTCGTGGTGGATTTCGAGGCCCGCACCCGGCAGTCGAAGGACGCGCTGTTCGCCCGGCGGCAGTCGCAACTCCCCGCCGACACGGCCGAGGTGTACCGCCGGCACGCCAGCCGCCGCAGCCCGCTGGTGCATCCGGCGCCGCCTGCCGGGGCGGCGCGGCGCAAGCGGCCGGCGCCCGTGGAGGGGCCGGGGCTGTTCGGGTGAGGCTCATGTTCCCTCCCCCTTGAGGGGGAGGGCTAGGGTGGGGGGTGGCCGGCCAAGTACACGAGGCTCGAACCCGCTCTCAGCCCCTCCTACTGGGCCAGTTACCCCCCACCCTAGCCCTCCCCCTCAAGGGGGGAGGGAATAAGGCCTTCGTCTCCGCCGCCTCGTTCCCTATACTCACCCGCAGGCCATCCCCTCCCACGGCGAGTCGCGCGGCGATGTCGGACAACACTGTCGATAACTCGACGCTCAAGGCCGTCGCCGTCCCCGCGCTCGTGGCGGCCGGCGTGGTGATCCTGGTCGCGGTGCTGGTTCTCCAGAGCGACTGGGCCGGCCCCCCGAAGCCCGCCGGCGCGACCGCCACCCCCGGCGCCCCCACGGTCAGCGGCGACTCAGGCGACGCCAGCGCCGAGGGAATGAGCCAGTCGGTCCCGGCTGAGGGCGCGCCGGAGTGGAAGCCCGTCGGCTCGCAGGGTCTGAAAATCTGGGACGTGAAGGAGGGCGAGGGGAACGCCTGCCCGCCGGGCGCGAGCGTCACTATCCACTACGCCGGCTGGCTGACCAACGGTACGAAGTTCGACTCCACGTATCTGAACGGCAAGCCGGCGACGACCTTCGGCCTCGGCAGCCTGATCAAGGGCTGGCAGGAGGGCATCCCCGGCATGAAAGCCGGCGGCATCCGGCGCCTACTAATCCCCTCGGACCTCGGCTACGGAGCGGGGGGCGGGGGCGGAGGCAAAATCCCCGGCGGCGCCACGCTGATTTTCGAGATCAAACTCATCAAGTTCTAGCCCCGACACGGAAGGTCCAAACTCATGCGCTACGCCATCCTGATCGCCACCGCGCTCGCCGTGAGCACCCCGGCCCCAGCCGACGTGCCACTTGCTCCCGAGATCATTCCCGAGAAAGCAGACCCCATGAAACTCCCCACCCTCGACGCGCCCGAGTGGAAGAAGCAGCCCAGCGGCCTGGAAATCTGGGACGTGAAAGAGGGCACCGGCGAGCCGGCCAAGAAGGACGCCACCGTCGGCATCCACTACACCGGCTGGACCACCGACGGCAAGATTTTTGACAGCAGCGTCGAGCGCAAGGCCCGCGCGGTGTTCCCGCTCAAGAGTCTGATTAAGGGCTGGCAGGAGGGCATTCCCGGCATGAAGCCGGGCGGCGTGCGGCGCCTGAAGATTCCCGGCGACCTTGCCTACGGCGCCGCCGGGCGCCCGCCCAAGATTCCCGCCAACGCGACGCTAGTGTTCGAGATCGAATACTACGGCGACCCAATGCTCTTGCCGGACCTCAAGGGCGACGGCTGGAAGCCGCTCGGCGACGGCAGCACCGGCATCCGCGTCAACGACGTGCGCGTCGGCGACGGCCCGGAAGTCAAGAAGGATGCCACCGTGACGATCCACTACACCGGCTGGACTACGGCTGGGAAGGTGTTCGACAGCAGCTTGAAGGGCGCCCGCCCCAACCCCGCTACGTTCCCGCTCACCGACCTCATCAAGGGCTGGCAGGTCGCCGTCCCCGGCATGAAGCCCGGCGGCATCCGGCGTATGGAACTCCCCGCCGACTACGCCTACGGCCAGCGCGGTAGCCCGCCGGACATCGCGCCGGGCGCGACGCTGATTTTCGAGATCGAACTGCTCAAGTAGGCGATTTAGCTTTCCGAGCGGGGGGTGTCAGCCCCCCGAGGCTGTCCGACACTTCGGGCAAGCGCCAAGTGTCGGACAGCCTCGGGGGGCTGACACCCCCCGCTCAGGAGACCAGACATTCACCGTCGCCGCTTCCCCAGCGCTTCCGCATATCTCTCAACCGCCTGCGCCTGCTCGCGCGTCTCGACCGACCCTGGGCGCAACTTGCGCACCTTGGCAATCGCGTCGGCGGCGCTCAGCCCCTGCTTGACGAAGTACGCCGCGACGACCGAACCCGTGCGGCCCTTCCCGGCCGCGCAGTGGATCGCGGCCGTCAGCCCGGCCGTCTTGGCACGCTCGATCGCGTCCAGGCAGGCGTCGAACTGCCGGCCGGTGGGGGCGGCGAGGTCGTCGATCGGCACGTGCACGCTCAGAAGGCCCGCGCCGTTCAGCCAGTCGCGCGGCAGCGGGTCTTCGGTGAGACTCACCAACAGCTCGACGCCGTTGTCGCGCAGCCACTGCACCTCCTCGGCGGAGTCGGGCCGGGCGAGCGCGGCGAGGGTTTGCGGCTCGACCCACGAGAATCCCGGCGGCATAGCGGCCCCACTGTGCGTCACGATAGCCCTAGGACGGGCGGAGGGCCGTCAGCCCGCATTGTAGCCGCAGCCGGTTCGCCTCCTGCCAAAGTTTCGGGTGCCCTTCGAGGAACTCGCCCAAGTTCGCGGAGTTCACGCCCAGCCACTCCGACGCGGTGCGCAGTTGCCCGCCCGCGCCTAGCAAGGCATCCAGGACTACCCCGGCGGCGGGCCAGAACCCCGCGCGCTTCGGCCACGCCTCCAGCCGGCCGTCACTTCCGAAAGCCGCCGCGAGGTCGGAGTGCGCCGATAAGCCGCCGGGAACCTGGGCCGACTCGGGTACGAGATCGCGCCAGTGCAGCGCGAACGCCGCGCGCAGCCGCAGGAGCGCCTTCGCCTTGTTCTCGTGCTGGCTGCGGCTCTCCTCGGCAATCACCAGGAGGGCGGTGGGCAGGTGGCGGATGCGCACCGCGGACGATGTCTTGTTGCGCTTCTGCCCCCCAGGGCCGCTGGCGCGGTAGGTATCGACGGCGCACTGCGCGAGGAGTTCGGCGTCGCTGAGGCTCTGCCAGGCGGCGCGGGGGAGGCGGGGCGGGTCGTCGCTCACGGGGTCTTCGTCCTGTCCCCTCCCCCCTTCGAGGGGGAGGGCTAGGGTGGGGGGGACTCGCCCAGTAAGAAAGACATCGGACCTGCTTCCACGCCTATCCTACTGGGCGAGTCCCCCCCCCCCTAGCCCCCCCCC
>CAXTPM010000571.1:0-3791 GCA_964245865.1 uncultured Fimbriiglobus sp.
CGCGGACCCACGTCCCGGCGGGCCGGATCGTCGGCGCGGCCCCGGCCGCCCCCCTGGAGGCTTGAAAGAGCGATGCCGCACGTCGTCACGGCCAACTGCCACGACTGCAAGTACACCGACTGCTGCGTGGTCTGCCCGGTGGAGTGCTTCTACCAAGACGACGCGATGCTCTACATCGACCCGGACGACTGCATCGACTGCGAGGCGTGCGTGCCGGAGTGCCCCGTCGAGGCGATCTTCTCCGACGCCAACGTGCCGACGCAGTGGACCAGTTACGTCGAGTTGAACCGCGAGCGTGCCGTGGCCCTCAAGGCCGGCGACGGCCACATCACCGACAAGCACGACCCCAAGGAGGGGCCGGGCTGCAAGGCGAAGTAGCGGCGGGCGGCCTTCGATTTCCGAGCGGGGGGTGTCAGCCCCCCGAGGCAGTCAACCACTTACAGGACTGCCGTAAGTGATGGCCTGCCTCGGGGGGCTGACACCCCCCGCTCGGAAATCTCAGAGCCACCTATGACCGGCATCCTGCTCATCCAACTCGGCACTCCCGATGCGCCCACGGCCGCGGGGGTGCGGCCGTATCTGCGGCAGTTCCTCGCCGACCCGCGCGTGATTGAAACTAAGCCGGCCGCGGCGATGTACGCCACGCCGGGGCTGGTGCGGCCCACCCGGCCCGCGCCGTCGAACTGGAAGTGGCAGTTGCTCTTGCGCGGCGTCATCGTGCCGTTCCGCTCGCTCTCCAGTGCCAAGAAGTACCAGCGCATCTGGCACGCCGAGACCGGCTCGCCGCTGAAGCACTACACCAAGCGCCAGGCCGAGCTGCTCGCGGAGCGCTTCCCCGAGGCGGTGGTGCGCTACGGCATGACCTACGCCAACCCGTCGGTCGAGTCGGCCGTCCACGAGATGCTTGCCGCCGGCGTGGACCGCATCGTCGCGGTGCCGATGTACCCGCAGTATTCCAGCACCACGACCGCTGCGGGCACCGACGCGTTCTTCAAGGCCATGCTGAAGCTGCGCGTGGTGCCGGCGATCAGAATGGTGCCACCTTACTACGAACACCCGGCGTACCTCGCGGCCGTCGAGGCCGTGGTGCGCGACGACCTCGCCAAGCTCGACTGGGAACCCGACCACACGCTGTTTAGCTTCCACGGCGTGCCCCGCAAGTACGTGCAGCGCGGCGACCCCTACGCCACGCATTGTGTGCGCACCACTGCGCTGCTGGCCGAGCGCCTCGGCATCCCCAAGAGCAAGTGGAGCCGCTCGTTCCAGTCGCGCCTCGGCCGCATCCCCTGGCTGACGCCCTACACCGACGACGCGGTGGAAGCGCTCGCCAAGAAGGGCGTCAAAAAGCTGCACGTGGTGCTGCCGGGGTTCACCGCCGACTGCCTGGAAACGGTGGACGAGATCGGCCGCGAGGCCGAGGAGGTGTTCCACGAGCACGGGGGCCAGACACTGCGCGCGTGCCCGTGCCTGAACGACCACCCGCAGTGGATCGACGCGCTCGAGGAGATCGTGCGCGAGGAGGGCGCGGGCTGGCTGGGGGCGCCGGCGCGCGGGCGAGGGGCGGAGGTGGCCGAGCCGGCAGCGGTGGGGTAGACTGGGAGACGACTCGAGAGTGAGTGGGGAGTGGTTATGGTCATCGAGTTGGATGCGGAACTCGAGCGAGATCTAGCCGACTCGGCGGCGCGCGACGGGGTCACGCCCGAAGTTCTGGCGGCAAAAATCCTCCGCGAGAGTCTTGTCCTCCTGCCCCGCGACGACTGGGAGCGGCGGCTCCTGGCGGGGGCCATCGACTGCGGCGTGTCACTGCCGAACGAGGCGCTGACGAGTGAGGCGATGTACGACTGATGTCGATCCTTGTGGACACGAGTGCACTAGTCCGACTCGCCAACGCCGCCGACACCCAACACCGAGTCGCCGCCCGCGCGGTTCTGGAGTTGCGCCGGCGGGGCGAGTTACTGTGCATCGCGCCGCAGTGCCTCACTGAACTCTGGGGAGCCGCCACCCGCCCCGCGTCGGCCAACGGCCTCGGGCTGTCGGTCGCCGCCGCCGACGGGTTGGTGACGCTGTACCTGAACTCGTTCGACCTCCTCCCCGAAACTCCGGCCATCTTCCCCGCCTGGCGGGCACTCGTCACCGCACTCGGCGTCATCGGCAAGCAGGTCCACGACGCGCGCCTGGTGGCCACCTGCCACGCCCACGCGGTGCCGGCGGTACTGACGTTCAACGTCGGGCACTTTACCCGACTGGGGGCCGCGCCGCCGGGGGTGGCGGTCATCGACCCGGCCACCGTGTGACGGAGCGATCCGCCGTGCCCGACCCCGCCCCGTCGCCCGCCGAAGTCTGGTGCCGCCGTTCGGCGGCGTTCGCCGTGGACCGCCTGGTTGATTTCGGCCTCGTGCCGCGCGAGCGCTTCGCCGAGGCGGTCGAAGTCGTCGCCGAGGAGTTGTGGCTGCGGCTGGTCACCCGCGACGGCCCGCCGCCCCTTGATGCCCCGGCCGCGCCGCCGTAGCCTGACTGCGCCCCCTGCCCCGTCGGAGGCCCGCCATGCTCCTCGTTCTCGCTGTCGTCGCACTCCTGGGCGAGTCGAAGCTCGACCTCAAGCCCGGCTACGCCGCCACGCGGAGTTTCCCCGCCGAGCACGCCACGCAAGCGGCTGCGGCCACGGAGAGTGTGTTCTACGCGGTCTCCGACAATACTGTCGCCACTTACGACCGCGCCACCGGCAAACTCCTCCGGGAGAGCGAGGGAAAGGCCGAGCACCTGAATAGTGCGTTCATCTATGAGGGCAAAGTCTACTGCGCCCACTCGAACTACCCCAAGAAGCCGGACACGAGTGAGATTCGCGTCTACGACCCGGCGACGAACAAACTGAGCGTGTGGCGCGACTTCCCCAAGCCGCCGGGGAGCCTGGTGTGGTGCGTCGTCCACCGGGGCCAGTGGTGGTGCTGCTTCGCCCACTACGGCGACGGCGAGAACGCCAAGACACTCGTGATCCGCTACGCCGAGGGCTTTAAGGAACTCGCGCGCTGGACGTTCCCCAAGGCCGTCGTGGACGACTTCGACGCGATGAGTGCCTCCGGCGCGGTGTTCGACGGCGACACACTTTTGGTGAGCCACCACCACTACCGCGTGCTGTACCGCCTGAGCGTCCCCGAGGGCGGCGGCGAGTTGAAGTTCATCGAGGCGCTCGAGTGCCCGTTCCCCGGCCAGGGGATCGCGGCCGACCCCAAGACCGGCGGGCTAGTCGGCATCGACCGCGAGAAGCGCGCGGTGGTGTTCGCGGAGCGATCCGGGAAGAAGTAATAACCCCGCGCGGTGCGGCAATGGGCATCCGGGAAACGGACTCCGAACTCGAAATCTCCGGCTCGCGGATCGAGTTGCATGCCGCCTCGTCTGCAATCGCGGCACTGACCGCCAGGGGCCGCGTTCGCTTTGTCGCCGAACCAGCGGCGGACCCGGCGCCCTACCAGCGGACTCTCGGCGGACTCGAAGTCGAGGCGTCGGGCGGGCCGGTTCGCGTCGCCGTGGTCGATGCGGTGTTGCGGGTCTCGGGGAGTGCTGAAAGTCTCGCGCGGTTGGCCGGCTTCTTTTCCTTCCCCGTAGACGCGCCGCCGGGCTATCACACGCACCACGACTGGTGGCCCGGCAACGAGTTCATCGCGCCCGACTCGTGCCCGCTCGTCGTGCGGCTGGCCTAGCCGGCCGCGAACAGCCCCGCCCAGCGCCGTACCACCTCGTCCCGCACCGGCCCCGTCCGACGCAAGTGCCCCTCCGCTTCGGCCACGACGCGC
>CAXTPM010000572.1:0-3788 GCA_964245865.1 uncultured Fimbriiglobus sp.
GCCGGGTCCCGTCCGGTAGGACGCCCGGATCCCACCACGGAAAATCGTCAATGACGACCGCCGCCCTAGCGGCCGGCCCGGGTACGCCCGCGGCCGTGCCGGTGTCGCTGTACGGCCTGCTCCGCGGAGTGTTCGATGCCGGGCAGACCGCCGACCAGGCCGCCGCCCGGGCGTACCGAGCCAGGCGGCGAGAGGACCGGGCTCTAGTGGACGGCGGCGGGAGTTCCTAACGGTCCCGATCTCCGCCGTATCGTGACCTCCTTCACTGAGGACGGCACGATGCGGAAGCGGCACGTCGTACAGCTCACCGACGACCAGCGGGCGGACCTGGAAGGGCGGTTCTGCGGCCGGCTGACGTTGCGGGAGCGGAACCGGGTGCAGGTCCTCCTCCGCTCCGACCGCGGCGACACGGACGACGCGATCGCCGACGCCTTGGGCATCTGCGTGGCCACCGTCGTCAGCGCCCGCAAGCGGTTCGCGGCCGACGGGCTTGAGGCCGCCTTGGGCGAGCGGCCGCGGTCGGGCGGCCCGGCCAAGTTCGCTGGCAAGGTCGAGGCGGCGGTCGTCGCCTTGGCGTGTTCGCCGACGCCCGACGGGCGGGCCGAGTGGACGGCCAACCTCATCGCCGGCCGGCTCGTCGAGCTTCACGTGGTGGAGGGCATCTCCGCGCGGACGGTCGGCCGGGTCCTGAAGAAAGCCGGCTCGAGCCGTGGCCGAAGGCGTCGTGGTGCCTGCCCGGCGGGGTGAGCGGGGAGTTCGTGGCGGCCATGGAGGATGTCCTGGAACTGTACGCCGAGGCCGACGACCCCGACCGGCCCCGGGTCGACTTCGACGAGTGCTCGGTCGAACTCCACGCCGAGGCCCGGCCGCCGGAGCCGCCCGCCCCGGGCCGGCCGGCGCGGGGCGATTACGAGTACGTCCGCAACGGCACGGCCAACCTGTTCGTCGTCGCCGATCCGACGGCCGGGCGGCGGCACGTGACGGTCACCGAGCGGCGGACGAAGGCGGACTTCGCCCGGCAGATGAAGCACCTGTGCGACGACCTGTACCCGACGGCGCGAACGGTCCGGGTGGTACTCGACAACCTGAATACGCACACGGCCGGGGCGCGGTACGAGGCGTTCGAGCCCGCGGAGGCGAGACGGCTGGCGGCCAAGCTGGAGTTCCATTACACGCCCAAGCACGCCTCATGGCTGGACATGGCCGAGCTGGAGTTGAGCGCGAGGGCCCGGCAGTGCCTGAACCGCCGCATCCCGGACGCGGCAACGCTAGCGAGCGAGGTCGCCGCCTGGCAGGACGCCCGGAACCGTGACGAGGTGACGATCCGCTGGTGCTTCAAGGTGGCCGACGCCCGCAGGAAGATGCACCGGGTCTACCCCCAGCAAACTCCCGCCGCCGTCCACTAGGAGTTTATTGCACCTGGGTTGTGGGGCAGAGCTTCTTGAGCTCGCCCCGGGCGTCGTCGGCCGTGAATTGCCAGTCGGCCTTCGCCGCCGCCCGGTTCCTCGCGTCCTGCCACGCCGCCACCTCCCGCTCCGGCGTCCGGCGGTCGGGGATGCGGCGGTCCGAGCACCGCCGGGCCAGCACCGACAGTCCGATCCCGGCCCCGTCGAGCCGACTGCCGGGCCCGGGCGTGTACTGCCACTCGACCCGCCCGGCCGATCGCCGGGCCCCCTCCGGGGCGAACGCCTCGTACCGCGACCCGACGCCGTGGGCGCTCGGGTCGCCCGTCACCAGCACCGCCCGCTCGGCCTCGGGGTGGCCCTCGTCCAGGAGCCGCTTCGGGAACCGGGCGACGTCCGGGGCCGCCCGCCGGTCGGTCGCCTCGACCGGCCGCCGGCCGGCCGGCGGCTCGACCGCCGGGAACAGGTTGGCCGTCCCGTGCCGCTCGGACCCCGAGTCCTCCCGGGCCGGGCTCCCGGCCCGCACCGGCGGCGGCGGCCGCGCGTCCCCGGTCGGCTGCTTGCCGGCCTCGTCCCCGCACACCACCGGCCGCCTCGGGTCCGGCGGGCGGTGGCCGGTCGGCTCCTTCCGGCGGAGGGTGGCGTCCGACCCCGCGGCGGCGAACGGTTGCCGCACCCGCATGGCCGTCGTGCGGGAGGTGTCCAGCCGGTCGGCGGCCTCCTCGTCGGTCGGGGCGTCGGGCCCGTCGGCGTCGGCCGGGAGCAGGACGGCCGCCCGCCGCCGCATGGCCGCGGGGTGAGCGGCCGCCCGCGGCAGGCCGTCGAGGGCGTCCCGCGGCTCGGCCGTCAGCCGCACCTCGAGCCTGTTCGCCGGGGTCATCGCCGTCCTCCGGACCGGGGTCAGGGACACCGTATGGGAGCAACGGCTGAGCTGCAACGGACTCCTAGAGCGGTTCCCGATCCGGTGTAGCGGCTGGGTAGCCGCAACTCTTGAAGTAGTCGCGGCACTCCTCGGGTCGGAACTCCTCGAGCCACCGACCGATCCTCGCCCACAGCGCCTCGACCGTCCGCTCGGCCGCCGCCCGCAGCCGGGCCTTCCGCTTGCCCCACGCCTTCTCGATCCGGTTCCGGTCCGGGCGGTACGGCGGCAGGTAACGGGCCTCGGCCCCGGCGGCCGCCACCGGCGCCCGCACCCGGGGGCCGGTGTGGGCGGGCAGGTCGTCCGTCACCACCACGTCCCCCGGCCGCAGGGCCGGCACCAACTGCTGGGCGACATAGGCCTCGGACGCGGCCCGGTCCGTGGCCCCGTCCGCCACCGTCGGGGCGGCCGTCCCGTCCGCCCGGAGGGCGGCCACGAGCGCGGTCGCCTTCCGGTGGCCGGCCGGGACCGGCATCACCAGCCGGTCGCCCCGCCGGCACCGGCCGTGGGTCCGGGTCATGGCCGTGTCCGCCCCCGTCTCGTCCGGGAACACCAGCCGGGCCGGGTCCCGCCCGGGCGGGTCGGCCCGCCACGCCGTCCGCTCGGCGGCTACGCCGGGCCGGCCCTGCTCGGCCGCCCGGGCCGACTTTTCTTGCGGACCAGCCCGAGCCCCCGGAGGGCGTAGCTCGGGGTGGTGCGGCCGTACCCCAGGGCGTGACGCCGGCGGTGCTCGGCCGGCGTGGCGTCCGGGTTCTCGGCCACCGCCTTCCGCAACCGGTCGGCGTCGGCCGCCCAGGCCGGGGCCGGCCCATGCCGCCGGGCGGCCGGGGCGACCCGCCCGGTCTCCCGCCGGGTCTGCCGGAGCCGCCGGACCCACGACTCGCGGACCGTGAACTTGGCGGCCACCGCCCGAGCCGTCGCCCCGGCGTCGAGGTCGGCCAGCACCCGCGGCCGCAGGGCCATCGAATACGCTCTCACGGTGGCGCTCCGGGGAGGAGCGTTCACCCTACCGCCGGCAAGCCGCTAGCGCTACACCAACCCCGGAACCGCTCTAGGGCGTCGAAGGCGGCGGTGGTCAGCCCGGTCAGGTGGCGGAAGACGGACGGGTGCTTCCGCAGGCGGGCGAGGCGGGCGATCATGAGCAAGGCTGCCGGGCGAGGAGTTACACCCGTCAGGGTGCGAACCCGCCGCTACCGTGAAGAGGGTCTATTGACCGAGGCATGGCTCTCGATCAGGGTGCCGTCGACGCTAAAGTGCTCGCTGCACAAGCCCGCCGTGACCGCCTCGGCCACCACCGCGTCGAAGAAGGCGGTCGTCAAGCCGTGGTCGTCGAGCGGCTTCCGGTTGTGGGTGAACGCCGTGGCGTCGAAGGCGTCGTCGCCCGGGTGCATGTCCAGGAACTAGCGGAACATCAGGTCTGCGTCGATCCGATCGCACAGCTGGCGTTCGCTGCGGACGGAATACAG